>JBHRQF010000036.1:0-9339 GCA_042645325.1 Campylobacter sp.
ATACCCAAAAACTCAAGAAACACACTAAAAAGGAGTCCTTAATGGCAGTAACACAAGCACAAGTTGCACAGCTTTACGTAGCGTTATTTAATCGTGCCCCTGAAGGCGCGGGCTTTAACGCATGGGTGGCGGCGGGAGCCAATAAAACCCAAGCTCAGCTAGCCCAGCTAATGCTAGAGTCCCCTGCGGCTTTGGCATACTATGGAAATACGATAGATAGCGATAGAGGCTACATCGAAACAATATATAAAAACATCCTGGGCAAAGACTATACTCAAGATCCAAACGGTATCGATTCGTGGGTCTTGCACCTTCAGCTAGGTCACAGTAGAGGTGAAACTCTAGTTAAATTATTTGAAGTTGCAACTTCCGACATTGCAAAAGCGGCAGATCCTGTGGCGGCTAAGATTTTTGAAAACAAGACTGCTATATCTGCTTACATGGCTGAAAAAATACCAAACATTCAAACCGATAGTTCAGGCAACTATGATTATGGAATATTCCAAGAAATTATTAGAACGACCACGGCTACAAATTTGGATGAACAGAAGGCTAAAATCGATGCCTTGGCAAATGCTACCATGCATACGCTAAACAACACGGCTGAAACACTAACCGGAAGTGCAGGCGTGGATATATATAGCGCGGTCGTTAGCTCATTTGCTGATAAAAATACCCTTGGCGTTGAAGATAAGATAGACGGCGGGGCCGGCAATGATATGTTGAATGTTAAAATCGACGATAGTTTTACTGGCTTTACAACCGGATACGCTAAAAATATTGAGGGACTAAATTTAGTCAATACTTCAAATAGCCAAAGAGTATTTAACGCAGATAAGGTAGAGGGCTTGCAGTCCGTGTCTACTCATGGTGCAAACGGCGTTAGAGTAACAAATCTATCTAATATAGTCGATCTAACGGTAATAGATCAAAAAGATTCAACCGAAGTTGGTATTGCCTATAACACTGATCTAGTAAAAGGCAATAATGACGCGCAAAATTTAATCCTAAACAATGTGGGTAGGGTTACTCCGGATACGGAAGCCGACAGCCACAAAAACTCTCTTAAGGTCAAATTTAACGGCATTGAGACCTTAAACATTACGACTAGAGAAAACGCTAGTTATATAAAAGATGTGGAAAATAAATTTATCACGGTAAAAGGCGAGGCGGATTTAACTATATCCACCAAAGATAAAAACCCAGATGCTCCATTTAAAGACTTTGTCAATAGCCTTGATGCATCGGCGCTTATTGGAAATTTGACGGCTGATTTAACCGAGTCTGCTTACTACACTAGCATCAAAAGCGGCAACGGCAATGACACGATAAAAGTAGGAAAACTTGAGTCCAACTCTGTTTCTATAGACATGGGCGCTGGCAATGATACTCTTCAGATAGAAAAAGTGGACGCATTAAAGCAAATTAAATTAAAAGGCGTTGATAATATCGAAATCTTTGATAAAAATGATAACGTGAGCGCTCTAGACTTGACTGGACAAACTGATGTTAAGAGCCTAAAAGTGGGCCAGCTTGATCAAACGTTAGTTGTTACAAGTTCTAGTATAACGACTGTAAATTTAACAGACAAAGTGGATGCAAAAGCTGCTAGCGCAGGAAACGGCCACGGTATACTGCATATAAACGACAAATTTGTTGACACTATTAACTATGCGATAGATAACGTGACTACGCCTCAAGATTTAATCGGTAAAGTAAGGGTTTCTGAGTCCAAAAATCTTACTGTAAATTTAGATAAATCGGTTAAAACTGTAAATGGCGAACTTACTGACAACGCAGCTAGCGTTATCGAGGCGCCAAAAGCTACTACAATCAACGTGAATGTAAATATGGTTGAAAATTCGGGCCTTGCTCTAAGAAATATTCACGAGCTTAAGACCATAAATCTAACCAACAATAATCCTAAGAAATTTACTTTCGATATCCACGAGGATGCGAGAGTGAAAACGCTAAACATAGCTACATTGGGCGCTCTTGATGTTTTAAATAATGGCCTCAAATATATATCTGAGATAAACGTAAAAGGGCTAGCCAATATGCCTGTAGCAAGCCTAGTCGAGCTTCACGATCTTGGCTCGATAGATTCTGAAAACGGCGTAAAACTAAACGTAAATGATCTTGTTACCGTTTATCAAGGCTCAAGCCACGTAACGGCTTTAAAGGTAGGAGACGTAACTACGAAAAAGACGACAAATGCCGGTGCAAATTTTAACTTTAAAAATGTCACAAACGATATCGAAGTAAATAAATTTGACGTAGGCGGCGAGATAACTTTCGTGGCTAATAAAGTCGGTAACGTCAAAATAGCAGACGAAATCAAGTCTAAGAACAGCGGCGCTACATTTGATATTAGCGATTCTAGATTTAATGTCGAAATAAGCAGCGGTAACGGCATAGATGTTAAAAATGATGTAAACTTTACAGCTAAAGACGTAACAGGCAAAGTATCTATCGCGAATATAAAAGCAGAGAACGTAAATATTAGCTTAGCTAATATCAAGGGTCAAAATGAGACTAGTGCGGTCGGGATAGGAGATATAAACGGCAATTACGTCAAAAACGTAAATATTACGCTAAAAGACGTATTAAAAGACGTTAAAGTCGGTACTCTAGATCTAAAAAGCGCCGCCGTTATAGATGGCAAGATAAAAGTAAAAGAAAGCACGAGTATAAACATTGACGCTGGAAACACAAAGGGCATTGTTGATCTTGGCAACACAGGACCTGTAAGTGCTGATAGCGTAACGGTAGACCTAAGTAAAACTATAGGCGCAAATAAGTTTGCCAGTATCGTGGCAGATACTGTAGTCTATAAGGGCTCTACTCAAACTCCACTTTCAACAGATGTTAACATCACTATGAAGCAAGATATCAATTCAAAAGATTTCGTTGCAAATATTACTACGTCTGCTCAGGCTGATAAGTTGGTTGTAACTGCTGCTGCAAAATTCTCGCTTGTTAATGGTTCTGAAAGGGTTGACGGTAATGATCTAAAAACAGCTACTATCTCGGGCGATATGGGTACAGACGCTACCGACGAGTACACGTTTGACGATACCAATGCTGAAAAGCTAACAAAAATTGACTTTAGTGGCTTAAAAAATGTAGAGAAAGGCACTATAACAAATACTGCAAGTAAAGTTATAGAGGACATAAAAGCTACCGATGGAGACGATATTATTACTCTAGCGGGCGATCAAAAAGCTGCAAAAATTTCAATCGATGCAGGCGAAGGCGAGAATACCATTAAGACAGGAACTTTCCTAACCCCAGGTCATGCCGACGCAGATCCAAAAGGTCAAAATATAACCATCAAAAGCGGTTCGGGCAATGATACATTCGATGTTAGTACTTCGGTTATAGGCGCAGGTTTTGATAGTGCCAACGAGTCTCACACTAGACTTGTGACAATAGATAAGATCAATGTAGGTGATAAGATCAAATTTGCCGGCGGTACCACTGCTATAGAAAAAGTAACTCTAAATGCCAACGGAAACGCACAAGATAACTTTGCTCTTGCGGCTAAACTTGGCGGATTCTTTGATGGCACCAATAACCAAGCCGGTAAGATATATGCTTATTCATATCTAAATGATACATACTTGGTATACAACGCTGCTGCAGGTGATACTGACTTTGGCGCAGGCGACACTATCGTCAAACTATCGGGCGTAAATATTGCCAACCTTAACACAACAGTTAATGCTGGTGAAGTTACTATTAACGCATTCTGATTTCTCCTTCTTTTCGGCAGGTTTTTTACCTGCCGAACTCCTTTTTTCGTAAAATTATTTTATATAAAAATCATTTTTAGCGATATATAAAGTTTGCGATTTTGCATTTTTATATTTTGTACCAAGTTTATGACTTTAGTCTAGATATCCAAGCTAAAACTGGCATAAAAAAGTATCAAAATGAGCAATTTTGGTCGTCTATGAGACAATTTTGATATCTTAATGTCTAAAATCAAGTCGCTCAAGGTTTTTATATAAAAATAGATAGAATAATTGTAATGCCAGATTTTGGTAAACGGCACCAAAGTATATTAAGATCTAAAACATAGAGCGGAGTAGCTTCTCGATCTCCGCGTTGCAAGGAACTATGCCATAGTTTTGTAGTTTCGCCGTATCGCAGACGAGTAGGGCAGGATCGTTTGCTCTGATAAATCGGGGATCGCTTTGCACAGCTATATCATGTCCGCTTAGGCAACGTAAAATTTGTAAAATTTGCTCAATACTATAAGCCTTACCAGAGCCAATGTTAAAAATTTCATCGTTAGCTTCGAGTTTTAGTAGTTGCTCGTATATTCTCACGACGTCGTTTATGTCGTTGTACTCGCGTTTTGGCGTTAAATTCCCGAGCTTTATTACGGAAGCTTTGTCCTTAAAATGTCGCACGATCTTTGGAATGAGGAAATTTTCACTTTGTCCCGCACCCGTATAGTTAAAAGGACGCGCGATGATAAAAGGAAGTCCGCTCTTGATGATTTGCTCTTCCATATAAATTTTACTTTCGGCATAGACGCTTTGCGGATTTAGCGGAGAGTTTTCGCACATGTGCATATCTCCTCCGCCGTAGACGCTAGCCGAGCTTGCAAAGATCGCCTTTTCAAATTTAACGGAACCTAGCGCCTCTAGCAAATTTAGCGTGCCGATTTCGTTTGCGTTTTTTATCTCGGCGGGATCGGCCATGGCAAAAGATACTGCTGCGAGGTGGATGATGTAGTCAAATTTTGCGCCAAAGGCGGCTTTTATGCTGTCTTTATCAAGCAGATCAAGGCGCGTATGATTAGGCGCGCTAGGTCTCAGGGCGCCACCTGAGACCTCGTAGCCGAGCGCACAAAGGTATCGCTCTAAATAGCGACCCGTAAAACCCTCGATCCCCGTAATAAAAACGCGCTTAGAACTCAAATCCCGCCTCGATACGCCTTAAATCGGCTTTTATCATCATATCGCAAAGTCCCTTTAGATCAGTCTTTGCGCTCCAGCCGAGCTTTTGCTTGGCTTTTGAGGCGTCGCCTATTAGCAGATCGACCTCGGCTGGTCTAAAAAATGCCGGATTTATCTTTACGATCACGTCGCCTTTGTCGTTTAGCCCGACTTCGTTTATGCCTTCGCCTTCAAATTTTATCCCGATGTCTAGCGCTTCAAAGCTAAGCTTCACAAAATCCCTAACCGTGGTCGTTACTCCGGTAGCGAGCACGAAGGTATCCGGAGTTGGCGCTTGCAGCATCGCGTGCATGCCTTCGACGTATTCTTTAGCGTAGCCCCAGTCGCGCTTTGCGTCTAGGTTGCCTAGTTCCAAAGTTTTAGCCTTTTTCAGAGCGATTTTTGCGGCCGTATTCGTGATTTTTCTCGTGACGAACTCAAGTCCTCTTAGCGGACTTTCGTGGTTAAATAAAATGCCGCTTGAGGCGAAAATATCGTAGCTTTCTTGATAGTTTACCGTGATAAAGTGCGCATAAAGCTTTGCCACTCCGTAAGGGGAACGCGGATAAAACGGCGTGGTTTCGCTTTGCGGGACGGCTTGGACTTTGCCAAACATCTCAGATGTGCTGGCTTGATAAAATTTGATGCTTTTATCAACCGTCTTTATCGCCTCTAGTATGTTTAGCGCGCCGATGCCCGTAGCGCTTGCGGTGTGAAACGGCTCTTTAAAACTAACGCCCACGAAGCTTTGGGCGGCTAGGTTGTAAATTTCCTCGGGTCTTATTTCATTAACTACGCTTAGGATGTTAAACGGGTCGGTTAGCTCAAACTCCACCAAATGAAAATTTGGCTCGTTTAAAATGCCTAGCTCGTTTAATCGCCAAAAATTCGGGCTCACCGCTCGCCTGTATCCGCCGTAGACTTCGTATCCTAGGTCGATCAGATATCTAGCCAGGTATGCGCCGTCTTGACCTCCGACGCCCGTGATTATCGCTTTTTTCATTATTATTCTCCGTTTTTTAAATGTCGCATAAAATTATGATCAGTATTTATGGCTTTAAAGATTCTTAAATAAAGACCGGCGATGTTTTGCCAGCTGTTTTCTTCTAGCCATTTTATGCGCTTATCATAAATTTTACCATCTATTTCATTATTTTTTACTTTTTCTAGTTGTTCTAGGATATCCTCGTCGCTAAAACCGTCCGCCGCTATCGTGATATTTTGCATCTCGCTAAAGATTCTTGACGGCGTAACTATAACGTTTTTACAAAGACTTAGAGAGACTCTGGCTGCTGCGCTACTACCCTCGTCGGTCTGTCCGTACGGCAATACTATCGCATCGCAACAACTTAGTTTTTCGTTTACAGTTTCTATCGGTAAAAAGCTCGTATGCCACTCTATTTTTTCGCTCAAATTTAGCTTTTCGCAAATCTTGCGGCATCTTTGTAGCTCCGCCTCGCCGTCCGCGCTTGCGACCGGACTGATTATGACTAGTTTTGCGTCTATATTTTGACTGAATTTCGCAAAAGCTTCTAGTAGCACAGGTAGGTTTTTATGCGCAAATAGTAGTCCTAAAAATCCTACCCTAAATTTGCCGTCCGCTTCTTTGCATTTGATTTGAGCGCTCGTTAAATTTTGCGTTCCGTGCGGCATTAGCGTGACGTTATCGATAAGTCCAAGCAGTCTAAGCGTATTTAGATCGTCTATGCTATGGACGAATACGCGGTCAAATTCGTAAAGCGTATCATGCCAGTTTTGCTGAGTTTGGCGTGGGTAGTTTAGGATTTGCTTCGTGCTGTGAAGCGTGATAAAGCAAATTTTGCCCTGCGATTTTAGCGTGGCGACGTCTGATTTTAGCCTTTCGTCTATCTCGAAAAACGTAAAATGGTGTTGCAGCCAGATTATATTCGCATCCGTTTTAAGCTCGCTTAGTAGTTTTTCTCGCTCTATTTCATGGACTTTTATGCCGTTTTCTTGGGCTAAATTAGGCTCCTTGGCGCGCTTTTGCTCGCTCCAAGTGTAAATTTCTAAATTTGCGCCCGCCCGCGCAAGCTCGTCCGTTAGGTATTTTGAGTATTCGGCTATACCGCAAACGGCGTTATATGTCGAAAAGTAGGCGATTTTTAACTCACTTGGCTCATTTTTAAAGGATTTTAGATGCGAGATGCTCGAGATAAAATTTAGCGCATTTTTCTCGCCAAACATCATTTCATCGACCTTCTGTTTTAGTGATTCTATGTTTGGCGTGCGGTTTTGTAAAATTTGCTCGGCTACTTTGAGGATCTTTTCGCTTAGATCCTTTACGCTAGGCTCCGCCCAAAATGAATAATTTAGATTAAAATGCGTAACGGCCGGCGCAAATTTATATCCGATAAACTCGCAGCTATCGTCCAAAAACTCACACTGGCCGCTATAGTCGGTGGAGATAACCGGCTTTTCGTAATGTACGCCTTCGATTGCCGGCATATTTAGCCCCTCGCCGCGCGTCGGTAGCACGACGATATCGCACTGCTCGTAGAGATTTGCCACGTCAAGCGCGGTTAAATCTTCGTTTAGTATCACGCGGATTTTGCTTCTGTATTTTTTATCGACTAAAAGCTCGATTTGCTCGGTTACGCTGTTGTGCGGATTAGGGAAGCTTTTTATCGTTAGACTTAGTTCGAATTTAGCTTTTTTGCAAGCTTTGTTAAAGGCTCGTAGCAGCACGTCGGCACCCTTTCTAGGTAGGCACGAAGAGATGTGAAAGAGCTTTATCTCGCGCTTTTGGTCGCTGTTTTCTTGCGAAACGCTTGGCTCGGGCGGCATTTTTAGCGGGATGTCGGCTACTTTTACGGGCGTATAGCAACCGTTGTCGATGAGAATTTTTTTGATGAAAAAGGTCGAAACTAAAATGCCTTTATACTTGGAGTTTAAAATTTCTATCGTTCGCTGCGGGATACGCGACTCCTCCCAGAAAAATACCGCGATCTCAAAGCCGTATCCCTTCCTAATGTCTTCGATTAGCGGGTAGTGGTGGTAGATCGCGACCTTGTCGTCGGTTCTGATTGCGGGTGAGTTTTTATCCGGCACTATGCTTCTTAGCGTTTCGTACTCGTCTTTGGTTATCGCGATGTCTTCGATTTTATCGAAATAGTTTGCGTGATAGCAGATAACAAAGACGTTTTTTACTTTGTTTAGTAGTCTAAATACTATGTTTCTATTTATCGCGGCTAGACTGTAGTGTCCGCTGATGTTGCCGATTACCGTTAGCTCGCTAAAGTTTTCGTTAAATTTGAGATTTTTTAGCTCCAAATTTTGCTCGTACTCTTTTGAGTGCTTTAATTCAAAAACGTTTGGCTCGAAAATGCCCTCTTGCGAGACGTAGATATCGTCTCTTATTTGGCCTTTGAGGCTAAAAATTCTCGCCCTAAGAGTCGGGAATTTATTTAAAAATATCTTGAGATTCTTTTTAAATTTAGGATTGTTATTTGCCGTCTTTTCGGTTAAATTTATACCGAATTTGAGTGCTTTTTTGAGATTATCTTTAGCTAAATTTTTACAAAACCTCAAAAACTTATATACCCAAATAAGCGGCTTTGCGACCCTTTTAAATTTGGCGACGAAAATTTTAAGATGCTCGATATCGTTTTTGATAACGGGAGCTTCGTTTTCTAGGACGTAGACTTTGTGATTTAGCGCGAGATATTTGCCGAGTAGATTTTCTAAATCTTCGTGTAAGCGCGCATTTTCATTTTGCAAATTAGCGATTTGATTTTTGCTTTCCATCAGCTCAAGCGAGCTTTTCCACAGCGCTTCTTTCGTCTCCAAAGACTCCTTCCAGACGTCGTTTTTTAGCTCGAGCATCTGAGTTTTATTTTCAAACGCCCCTGCGTCGAACCTATCGGCTAGCTCTTCAAAGCTAAAGCCGCTTTTGGTCGCGCTCAAAAACGCTTCGCGCGTTTTCTCGTCGCCGTTTTTAAGCCCCAAAACCGCGTAATCAAGCCCGACGCTGCTCAAAACGTCTCTTAGCGTTACGTTTTGGTTTTCTAAATCCTCGCTAAAGCTCAAATTTGAGTTTAGCCTCATCATAAACGTATTATTAAAGCCCTCAAATTCGCACAGATACTCAAGCAGCATCGGCGGGATAGGCTTAACGTGCGTAACGTCTAGATAGAAAGTTAGCGTAGCGACGCGTAAATTTTCGGGATTTGGCGTTTCTAGTAGCAAGATACCGCCGTCTTTGAGAACTCGGTGCGCCTGCTTGATTAGCTCGCAAAGCTCGCTAAACTCCAAGTGCTCCACAAGCTGAAATGCGCTAACTAGTGCAAGGCTTGAGTCTTCTAACTCGCTTAAAAACTCTATCGCTCCTTGATTTTTAGCCTCAAGCGCGTTTTTTTCGCACTCTTTTATC
>JBHRQF010000037.1:0-9117 GCA_042645325.1 Campylobacter sp.
TTTTTTGATAAATTCCTCGTCGTAGAGGTTGTTCGTAAACAGATAATGGCACATACCGATGATGAGCGCGGTGTCGGTATTCGGGCGCACGATGATATCTTCGCTGCCAAAGTAGCGCGCGGTGTCGTTTCTCATCACGTTTACGCTATAAGTTTTGATGCCCGATTTCTTAAGCTCTTGCATGCCGACGTAGCCGTCGTGCGTAGGCGGAATGGATGAAATTTGATTGGTTACTACAGGATCAGTCGCCCAAAACACGACGTTTTTGGCGTTTTTGACGATCGCTTTCCACGTAGTAGGCGCGTCGTAAACGGCGCTTGAGCCCAGCACGTGAGGCATGATTACGAGCCCCGCGCCGGTGGAGTAATCGCCGCTTTCCTCTACGTAGCCGCCTAAAATTTTAAGCATTCGGTGCGCTACGGTGCGTCCCCAGCCGATCTTGCCGCTACCGCCCCACCAGTAGCACTCGCCATAGATCGCCTCGGCACCGTATTTGTCGAAGTTTTCTTTTAGAGCCTTCGCCGCTAGATCAAGCGCTACGTCCCAGCTAACGCGCACGAACTCCTCTTTACCGCGCAGTTCGCTCTTTGCCGCGCCTTTTGCCTTTAGGTAGCTTTTACGCACCATCGGATAGAGCACGCGAGCCTCATTTTGCACGGAGTCAGGCAGGCTGTAATTCATCGTATTTGGAAATTTATCGCCCTCAAAATCGCTAACAGAAACGATCTGCGATGAGTTTAAATTTGCCCAAAACGGGCCGAATCTGTTTGCGCCGAATACCTTTTTGTTATCAAAAATCGTCTGCGTAACGCCCTCTATCCTACTAGCCTGCGCAGCCGTAGCCGCCAAGGCCGAAAATTTGATGAAATCTCGTCTTTTCATCGGTTTCTCCCTTATTTTAATTCTCGCAGGAGCAAGCCCCTGTACCTTACGCTTGCAGTCGCGAAGTCGCAGACCCAAGCAAAGCCAAATCGCCGACACTTGCAGCACCGACGCGATTTGGCGACTCGTTTTCCGTTATTTACTTTTAAAACCCATATTTTATTAGCGGCGCTCGCTTTTTTGTCACGCGGCTCTTTAGCGAGCAAGGCGCCGCAAATTTAAGCCGGTAGCGTTAAATTTGCCGCCGTAAAATATAAAATCCAAATTTAAAGAACAAACGTCGCTAAATTTTGCGTTTTAGGCGACGATCAAATTTAGCTAAGCGAGCAAAAGCCCTATTCTACGGCTTTTGCATTATGTTGCAGGTATTTAACGATCAAATTTAGCTCCGTCTCCTCTAGCGAAACGTAGTTCGTATCGATCATCGACTGCAAATTTGCCGGCCACTGAGCCGCCGTAAAGCTGTTTGGCTCGTGCAAGCGGTGGCACGCCGAGCAGGTCTCCTCGTACTTTTGCTGAGCCTGTTTGTATAGCGCGTTTGCGTCACTACCTAGCGCGTCCTCGGCGACTTCGTACGTGCCCTCGACCTCATACCAAAGCTCGCCGTAGTCGTCCTCGACCTCTTTTATTTTCTTAAAATTAGCCTCGCTTTCGGTATCAAAAACCGCGAAAATCTCGACGTTTTTGACGCTTCGCTGTATCTGAGCCAGGTAGTTTGCCGAAACGGCGCCTTTTACCTTGATTTTAGCCTTTGCGCCCTCTTTAGAGACGACCTCGACCGGCGTTAAAACCTCGATCTTGCCGACCTTTTTACCGCCTAGAGATATATCGGTCGTCTTTGTCAAAACCTCGGCGTTTAAGCTTATCGCCGCCGCACAGGCAGCGATCAAAGCAAATTTAAAACTTTTCATCGCACTTCCTTAAGAAAAATTATTAATGTAATTTTATAAATTTGCTGCTTAAAATTACATCGCTATATTTTATTACGAAGCAGTTTTTGTATATTAAAAGAGTAAAATTTGAAGAATGAGAGCGGCAAATCTAGCCAAATTTGAAATTTGCCCAAATTTGCCGCGAGAGCAAAAGCCGCACGAACGGCGGCTAAATTTAACGAGCGATCAGTGCTTTTTAAGCCCCATCGTAGCGACGTCTAGCGCGATCTCTTCGTTATTTATCGTGATTAGTCCGCGCTCTAAAATTTTGCTTGCGATAGCGTGCGCTTCGTCAAGCGAATGCATTTTATATGTGCCGCACTGATATTTGTTAAGCTCGGGGATGTCTTCTTGATTTTTTACGCCCAGGATATCCTTCATTGACGCCGTCCACGCGGCCTTGACCGCGTCCTCGCTAGGCACGCCGATCACGCTCATATAAAAGCCCGTCCTACAGCCCATCGGCGAGATATCGATGATTTCAACACCCTTGCCGTTTAGGTGTTCGCGCATAAAACCCGCAAATAGGTGCTCCAGCGTATGGATGCCTTTTTCTGGCAAAATTTCCTCGTTTGGCTTGCAAAAACGCAAATCAAACACACTTATATCGTCGCCTTTTGGCGTTTTCATCGTCTTTGCCAGGCGCACGCCGGGCGCGTTCATCCTCACGTGATCGACGCAAAAACTATCTAGTAGAGGCATATTTTCTCCTTATTTTTAACATAAATTCGGCGTGATTTTAGCTAAATTTTTATTAGGCACGGCTTGATTTAAATTTGCATTTACGCAAATTTACTAAGCCGATGGCCAAAAAAACGCAACCGCAAAAGTGGCTACTTTAGCTAAATTTATACGACCGACTATTTATTCGTATGCCAAAATGCTAGCGAACCCGGATTCATAGGATCTTGAGAGAGTCCGATATCGGCGATGGCATCGTCTATAGCGATAACGTTTCGTCTGGCGGCGTTAAAGAAGGTCTCGGCAAAATTTATATTCCAACCTTGAGTTTTAAAAAACCCTCTTTGTCTTTCGCTAACGGCGTCGTTTGCTCCTTCTATTTGAAACCCAAACGGTTCTAAATGAGCGCAGCGCACGAAGTCGGCGGCATTTGCCACTACGTCAAACCATTGCGGCGGGATCTCCTTAACCTGCTCTATAGAGTGGCAGGTGAAAACAAACGCCTTTTTGCCCAAATCTAACCCCTCTAGGCTAGGCTCTAGGTGATTAAAATGGAAAAATTTAGCATTCATTTTAGGCGTCGCGGCGGCTAGTTTGCTAGCGATTTCCACGCCGCTTTGCGTAAATTCTCCGCCAAAATACCGCACATCCGTCGGCCCGCCTCTATAAAAAATTTCAATCAAATTTCGACCGTATCCGCAACCAAGCTCTACAATACTATCGTAAGGCCCCGTCTCGTCGATGATATCGATCAGCATATCATAGAAGTTAAACGACGAGTGAAAAGGTACGATTAGCTCAGCCCCTTGTCTAGTGGTGAGCCTAGCAACCGGGATTTCGACGAATCTTAAAACATTCGTACTAAAAAGCTTTCGCTTCTCCCAAACCATCTCGTTTGTAACGTTATCCAAACTTAACTCGTGTAGCCGCTCCTTTTTCTCTAGCATTTTTACGGCTTGATAGCTATTGAGTCCGTTTTTTAGGCACTCATCCATAAATTTAGCCCTTGTCGCCCATGCTTTTTCATAAAAGTTTTGCCAATACTCCTCTTGATACGCCATACTTTCTCCTAAATTTAAAAAATAAATTTAATTCTACCTTTAAGATTTTAAAGAAAACTGAAATTTAAAAGATTGGATTTTAGTAGCTGGAATGGTTTTTGTTAGGATTGAAAAATCGGGCAAAAAGCCCGACTAGAAGTATTAAATTTTAAGCAAAATGAGGTTTGATCTGCTCTATCCAAGCGCTGATTCTAGGCTCGGTTTTTTCGCTTTCGTTATCGGCATCAAGCGGCAGACCGACGAATTTACCGTCTCTTACGGCTTCTGATTCGTCAAATTTATATCCGTCCACGGACACTGCGCCCACTACATTTGCGCCGGCTTTTACGACCTCGTCGTATAGCTTGCCCATCGCGCCGCAAAAGCTATCAGCGTAGCTCTCGGCGTCACCCGTGCCAAATATTGCGACCGTCTTTCCGCTAAGTTTTAGTCCGCCAAAATCAAACGCGTCCCAGTCGTCTTGCAAGTCGCCCGTACCCCAGGTCGAAACGCCTAAAATTAGCTTATCAAAGCCGTTTAGCTTGGCCGCATCGCAGTTTGCTACGTTTAAAAGCTCGTTTTCTAACCCCAAATTCTCGGCTAAAAAGCTCGCCGCCTCCTCAGTATTTCCCATACTGCTTCCAAAAATGATACCTATCATTTAAATTTCCTTTAAAAAATATGATGACTTATCGTGTAGGGCACCAGTCGCAACGATCCGCCGCATCCGCACTCCCGTTTAACCTCGATGTAGCGCGAGAAATTCGCATTTCTCGGAGCTACGATAAACATCCTGTCAAACTCTCCGCCGCTAAGCGCCTCAAAGCCCCTAGCGATCTCGCAGTTAGCCAGATGAAACCGCTCTTTTGTTATCTCTTTAAAGCACGGCATAACGCCAAAAAGCTTGCGCCCGTCCTGCTCTGCAAAGATAATCCCGTCTTGAAAATAAACGTTTTTATCAAAATGTTTGGCGCGTATTTTATCATAAACAAACTGAGAAAACATTATGTCCGCGTCAAAACATATTCCGTTTTGGGATTTTAGCATGAGTATAAGCCTCGCGGCCAGGTACTTGGGAGAGACGGCTAGCGGCGGGGCGGCATCCAATTTGCCTGATTTATAGGCGCAGATAACGGCGTTTGAAGCGATACAAAAGCTTGAAATTTTACTTCGGCTAGGATTTTTAAACTCGCACAAGTCATCGATACGTTTTAGAAAAATTTCCTCCAAATTTAAGCCCGAATACGCATAAATAAGAGGAATTTTTAGCTCGCGACCTGCGCAACAGTTGTATAAACTTATAAAAATTCGGGCTTTATTTACCGCGTCAAGCCCTGAAAAAATACTTGGAGTTATTTCTCCAATACCTGATAAAAAGCCGAATTTCATCTATTAGTCTTTTACCTTGCAGCATCCAAATTCCTTATCTAGCCCAAAGACTTTGCAATACTCGCTAAAGACGCAGCTGACGCTTCTTTTGGCGCAAACGATCGGGATATTGCGCTTTTTGGCTTGGTTTTTTATCGTTTTCATCGTGTTGTGGTTTAAAAAACTGGTTAACATCACGACGCACTCGGTATCTTGCGGGATCGGTTTGCGATTTACGCGGTTTTCGTTGCGCGCGTCCCAGTGTTCGATCGCTTCTGCGCCGAGGTCTTTTAGGACTGCTTTTATAGGCGTTATCTCGTCGGCTCCGATAACTAAAACTGACATTTTGGACTCCTGTTTATTTGATTGTGATTATTATAAAATAGATTAGCTAAAAAATAGCTTAGTTATGAGAGTTGTTATCATTTAAGTAGAAATTCGTAACGTTTATTAAATTTACTTGATCAGATCAAAGAAATCAGTGCATAAAACCGCCCAAATCTCGTTAAATATCGGCAAAATTAAGGCGCGCAAATTTAAGAGTTGCGATATCTCTAACGACAAACTTCTTTTTATAAGCACGGCAAAAGCGGCAATGCACACGTCATAAACTGCGGCGGCGACGCATTCGTCAAGCGTTTAGAAAAACCTGGTAACGAAGGCTAAAGCTCTATTTTAGGATAATGAAAAATACGAGCCTACCTTAATAGACGGCGAAAATTTAGAAAATTGCACTATCATAGGGTGCGGCGCATGTCAAAAAAGGCGTGGTTTAAAGGAATTTTGAAGCTGTTTTTGAAGCTTTTGAGGCAAATTGAAGGTTTGGCTTTCAAAATACAAAAAACCTAAATTTTGCAAATTTTACGTTTTTAGTTCTTATTTTTCCTTATGTTTCTATCTGCTAAACAGCGTTTTTAACGCTGTTTGCTCCACATTTTACTCATTCTTGATTTTGCCTTTTATAAGATTTATCGTTTGCGGGTCTAAAAATACGATATAAAAATCGTAGCGCCAAAAGTAAAATGCCCTGCAAACCGTAAATTTACGCAAATTTATCTAAAGACGCGGAGTAAATTTAACCCCTTTGCGTCCAAAAACTACGACAGCGCCGCCTCAACTGCCGCGTCAATGTGTATCTGCGTCGTATCAAAAAGCCGCATATCCGTATCCGCCTGCGATACCAGCATGCCTATCTCGGTGCAGCCAAGTATCGCTCCTTGCGCGCCGCGCGACCTAAAATCCTCGATGATGCGCAAGAAATTCGCCTTTGAGCTAGGCGCGATTTTGCCGTAGCAAAGCTCCTCAAAGATGACGCGATTTACTTCCGCCATATCCACTGCGCTTGGCAAAAGCACCTCCGCGCCGCCCTCTATCAACCGATTTTTATAAAAATCCTGCGTCATCGTATAGACGGTGCCAAGCAGCCCCACTTTGGCAGCGCCTGCGTTTTTTAGCGCTTTTAATGTGGCGTCCGCGATATGCACCACAGGCACGCTAACGGCGCCTTGTACGGCGTCAAAGCACCTGTGCATCGTGTTTGTGCAGATGAAGATAAAATCAGCCCCGCCGCCTTGCAAAATCATCGCGTGCCGCGCCAAAATTTCGCCCGCGTCATCCCATCTGTTTTCGCGCTGGCAGGCCTCGATCTCCTCGAAATTTACGCTGCTTAGCAGTATCTCCGCGCTGCTAAGGCCGCCCAAGCGCTCGTTTATTTTGCGATTTATTTGCTCGTAATACGTTATCGTGGACTCAAAACTCATCCCGCCGATTAGGCCGATTTTTTTCATATTTGCTCCTTAAATTTCGGCGATTTTACGATTTTAAATTAAATTTGCTCTAAATTTAAATTTAGTCCGCCGCGTTAAATTTGGCTACAAACGCCTAAAATAACGAGCTAAAATTAAGTGCGTAAATTTTAGCCTGCGCCGTAAAAGGGCAAATTTAACGCAGTAAACGCGCTAAATTTAACGAACCGATGGGGCCGAATTTACAAAGGGAATTTAAACGCTCGGCTCGGAATATAGCTTAAAGAAGAGAGTTTAAATTCGGCGCTTGCAATCCGAATTTGCGAGCAGATTTTCTCTTTGACGCGTAAATTTTACCGGCTCAAAGCGGCGTTTTGATTACTTCGCTGGGGCGGATTAAATTTACGGCTTTTCGGTTTGGCAAAGCTTTACTTTTTTGCAAGGCAAATCGTTTGCAAATTTTACCCGTTCGCGTCCGAAAGTCTCGCGCCTACGTTTTTGGCGCGCTTTGCCAGAGTCGCTTCGGCGTTTTTTTATGCGAGCTTGACGCACAGACCGCCTCCGTTTTAAGCCCGCAAATGCCTAAAACCCGCGATTTTACCGTCAAATTCGCGCAAATATCGTTGCCGCCTTGCCTCCTATGCGCCGCATCCGGCTTGCTTATAAATCTATACATTGCGCGGGCGAGATTTACCCAAAAGCGCGGTAAAATTTATAAAATTTCGCGCGAATTTTACTCGGGCTTTTATCATCGCTTCGCCGCTTTTTTGAGCTTTGCGCGCCAGATTTCCCGCCAAAGCGGTACAAATGCCAAAAATTATGGCTTTAAAGCCAAATTTAAACCGCGCGAATTAGCCCCGCAAATTTAGCTAAATTTACTCCCGTGGAAGTCCGTTTTTATCGGATTTGTCGCTGATTAGCTTACCCGCTTCGTCGTATTTTTGGCGCAGATGAGCCTACCGCGCTCAAACTCCCCCTCGGCCTCTAGTTTGCCGTTTGCGTAGTAGTGTTTCGCCGTGCCGACCTCCAGCCCGTCCTCAAACGTCACTTTGGCCTTTAGCGCGCCGTTTTCGTGATACTCCTCGTACAGCCCGTGATAGCGCCCGTTTTTAAACATTACTTTTGCCGCCAGCACCCCGCTCTCGTAGTAGTCCAGCCCTGCGCCTATTTGGCGGCCGTCTTTATACTCGTATTCGCCTCGTAGCTTGCCGCCCCCGTAGTATTCGCGTGCGACACCGTCCTTTTCGCCGTCTTTATAGCTTTCTACCACGTGCGTTTTGCCATTTTCGTAAAATCGCTTCCAAACGCCGCTTTTGCGGTCATTTTTATACTCGCCCGTCTCCTCCACGGCGCCGCTTTCGTAGTACCACGTCTCCGCGCCTTCTCGCTTGTCGTTTTTGTAGGTTCGCACGCCGCGGATTTTGCCGCTTTTGTAGTAGTCTACGTCCTCGCCGTTTCGTAGCCCACCGACATAGGGACTGTGTGCGCTAACCTCACCGCTAACGTAATAGTCGGTAAATACGCCCTCTCGCCTGTCCGCCTTGAAAATGCCTTCTTGCTTTAACGCGCCGCCCTCGTCAAAGTAGTAGCGGCGGTAGCGCCCGTCGCGGACGCCGTTTTTGTATTCGCTCTCGCCCATCAGAGCGCCACTATCTGCATGGTAGTGCTTAGCCGTGCCCTCGCGGACGCCGTTTTTTAGGGGGTATTCGTTTGAGGGTTTGTCTCTGCCGTCAAAATAGTCCCTGTATCGCACCGCCGTGCCGCCCTGAACGTCTATCTCACGTATAAGCGTGGGCGGTAGCGGCTTTAGCCTCGGATAGACCATGCCCATCGCATTTACGTCATATAGGTCCTCGACGCTGTATCGAAGCATCTTTAGCGTGCCGTCGTAGAGCTTGCCTTTTACGTAGTAAAGCCCGTTTTTTAGGCTCGCTTCGGGCTTCATTACGATTTTTGGCTCCAGCGCCTGAGCGCCGATGGCTAGAAGCGGAAGTAAAAATAGAAATTTTAGGATTTTCATGGTTTTCCTATTTTGTTTGATTTGGGTAATTTTAAAATTTGAAGCTAAATTTAAGATGAAAGCGAGCTAAAATCCGTTATTTATTTTTGTTTCTCAATAATCAATTCGCAAGTTGCTTTTTGATAATATTTCACATAATATAAATTTTAGCATGTGCTTGATAGCGAGGTTTAAAAAATGGATTTAGATAAAATTTTGGAAGCGCCAATAGAAGAAATCGAGCACAAAGACCTTGAAAGATTCCAGGAGCTTGGGATTCTCAGCGGCAATATAGATGCTTCGTATGCGTCAGGGCGAAACCGTGAAGGTTGCTTTATTAAAAAATGTACGTACAATGAGCAAATTTTTTTCATTTTTAAAGGTTTTTATTTAAATCTAAAATCAGACTTTATCAATCATATCAATTTAGAAAAATATCTGCAAAGTGACGAATTTAATATTGTTCTTTT
>JBHRQF010000038.1:0-9015 GCA_042645325.1 Campylobacter sp.
ATAAAGAGGACTCTACGGTAACGTACGGAGAGATAGGAGATAGAGATAACGATAAAAAGGTAAACAACGTAACCGTAAGCGCCATAGGACAAAAGACGTTAACCGTAGGAAATATAACCGCAGCGGGGGATGTAAGTCTGACTAGTAAATTTACGCAGGAGGGGTCGAGTGCGAGATACGCCAAAGAGACCGTATCGACCGATACTAGCGTAACAGGTGGCATAAAAGCTAGGAATTTCTCATTAAATCATAGCACTGATGCAGGCATAACCGACGCAGTGGTACAAACGAACGGAAATCTAGATGTCACCGGCAATCTAAACGTAAACGCTAGCGGCTATAAAACACTCAAAATGAGCGTAACTCCGGTAACCGCCTTTAGCCCGATAACGGATTGGGAAAAGATAATCGTAGGCCAAGACGCGACGTTTAATACGACCGCAACCGTAGCGGGCGCCTCCACAGAGATAGGCTATCAACCTAGTCCTATAAGCATAGATGAAACGCATGTAGCTGTAAAAGCAAAGAACCTAAAAATAAACGCTAACGCAGCTTCAGGTATAGCAGATTCCACTCTAAAGCTAGCCAACTACGAGTCTTTAGGCGGAAGTATCGACATAACGACAAATAATCAAAAAACCGTCGATATAGGCTGGCTAAGAGGTTTTAATACCAATGATAACAGCAAGAAAAGCGACGTAAATATCAATCTAAATACAAACGTAGCCGATGCTAGAGTAAAGATAGGGACGGAGGATTCAACCTATAAGTATGGTATAGGCAGTCTTTTACCTAGCTCCCCTACAGACCATATCGAGGTTAAAAACGTAAATTTTAAAGCATATGGACAAAAAACATTAGACGTAAAAGGTATTGACGCTAAAGAAAATATAAATATCGAGATAAAAGGTAGCGGTGCAAATTCTACTGCCAATTTTCTAGAACCTATATTTACCGAAAATGGTAACGTAAATATTAAAACAAGCGGCCTAAAAGCACTAAAACTAGGTAGCGTCGAATCTAGAAAAAAAGATGTCACAATAGATACGGGAGCAGATAACTATCTACAGACCGCAGACATAAGATATATAGGAGGCGAAAATGTAACCTTAAATTTATCCAACGTTACAGCGCCTATCAATAACTATTCCAGCCCAATCGAAATAAAAGCAGGAGAGAGCATAACAATCAATGGATATAACGCTTGGCCGACATGGGTTGAGATAGATGTAGGTTGGGGTAACGGTAATCCAAACCTAAAGACTTTTATAGCAAATTTAACAAACGCATATGGCGGAATAAGCTCCTATATCCACGACTACATAGAAAATATAGTCGTTAAAGGAGGAATGACAAATCCCGAACATCTCATATCGGCCGGTATCGATACCGAATTACGGGTTAGCGGACTAAGAATATCAAGCCTAAAAACAATCGACCTAAGCGAATACGACAACGCAAGCGGAATCACAAGAATAACGACCATAGACGGAGCTATTTTTAATGATAACGTAACTACCGTAAAAGGCTCAAAAACCAAAGACGAGATAGAAATCGGCTCTAAAAACCTAAAACTAGTCGATAGCGGCAAAGGCGACGATAAAGTAACCTTTACGATAACCCAAACCAAAGATATAACCGTAAACCTCGGCGAAGGAAACGACACTATCACTACTGCAGCATTAACCGCTAATAAGAAATTCCAAATCAGCGGCGGAGCGGGTAACGATACATTTAATCTAGGAGCTTCTACTACCGATGCTAACGCTAGTAAGTACATAACGATAACTGATGCAAACAGAGGCGATAAGATAAGTCTAGGTAGCGCAGTTGCAAATTTCGTCAAGATAGATCAAAATGCCGCAAATGGCAAGACCGATCTAAAAGAAGCCATAAATGCAGCCCTAGACTCTCTAGGCTCTACCGACGCAAATACTATGTATGCAGTCTACTACAATAACGAAACATATATAGTAAGAGATGTCGATACCAATAAAACCGTAAGCAACGGAGACAATCTCGTAAAGCTTGCTGGATTATCAAATTTCGACCTGCTAAACGGCAACATAATAACCGAAGGCGGCGATACGTATCTGCAAATAACCCATATGTAACATATGCACAACCAGAGCATATGTTACAGCCAGGCTTCTGGCTAGTGTAGATAGGACCACAGTTTTTTTAACCCTGAAGCGAAAACTTCAGGGTTAAATTTAGCTCCAATTCAGCCAACATTCCAATAAAGCCAAATGACTTAACGGCTGTAAGCGGCGAAATTTATCTAAAATGAAGATAGATTTATTTAAGGAAATTTAGTATGCGGCGACAAAAAAGCCTACGTCAAATTTAACCATGGGCTTAAAATTTACAAAAAATAAAAGCAAATACCAAAAGCGGATTTTTATAAAGAAAACACCAAAGCTCGGACCTAAGTTTACTTAGCAAACCTAAATCCGAGCCGATAAAGTATATCAATAAGAGCAATCCATAAAAAATTAAATTTAGGCTTGCCGTGATCAGTCTAAAATCAAATGCATTACCGCCCACGCCGATTCTATTTGTCTATATCTGGAGATAACAAAACGAGAAAGCCGCTGGGTATCAAATTTTAGATATCAGCAACAAATCTATATGATCCGCGTCCGCGCCGCACTCACGATTTTAAACATTAAACGACATTTTGATAAACTACGCAAAATCAAATTTAAAGGATAAAAATGAAAATTTTACGTTTTTTAGCGGCGCTTTGTTTTGTAGCGGCGGCTACATCGGCGGCTGGTGACGGCAAGGTAAAAAGCATCGATATTTACGTGACGCCGTACTACTCGGCAAATGCCGGCAAGGCTGAACATGTAAAGGTTTACGACAAGATCGACGGGCTGCTAAAAAGCGGCACGCTAGAGGACTTTAGGAGCGCGGAAAAGATCGTGCAAGACGCTCCGCAGATGGTTACGCCGATGACCCTTTTCGTGCTTTCGGCCCGCGCTTACGACCTAGGGCTTCGCGACGATGCGGTGTTTTGGTTTTATAACGCTAAAAACCGCGCGATCTTGCTAAGAGAGGTTATAAATTTGGACGACGGTAGATTTTTTGAGGTCAAAAGCGCGATAGGAGCGTTTATCAAGCTAGTGGGCGACGTGGTAAATCCATACGCATTTTGCGACATCAAAAAGCAACAAGATATCGCCGCAAAGTCGCTCGAGTGGAGCAAAGCAAACGTCTATGAAGCTATGTTTTTACCGGAGTTTGCATCGCCTCACGCAGACAGAAAAGCGGCTCTTGCAAAAGCAATAGAGATCCTAGAGACACACGCGCAAAAAGAAAAAGATTATTTTTTGAATGAGGAAAATTTAGCCAAATTTAAAGCTATGCGCAAGCAAAACAAAGCCGACGAGAGATTTTGTTTTTAAAAGACCGTTTTAGATTTTACTAAAATGGCACAAATTTGCGAGCTATGCGTTGCAGCAGCAATCGCTCGGATCTTTTTCGTGCGTGATCCTGCTTCGTAAATCTCGCCTCATAAGCTCGATAGACTAAAACCATAGCGCGTGTCCGACAAACTCGGAAACGTGCTCGTACCAAGGCAGCGTCCAAGGCGGCGGCGTAACTCCAAGAATAGGCAAAGTAATAAAGTGAACGGCGATATTGGCTAAAATACCGGTGGCAACGCCTTGCCAAAGCGTGATCTTTGGAAATTTCTCAGCTACAATGCAGTATCCGACGGCAAAAACGATCGAAAAAATGATATGCGTAAACATCACGTAGTTAAACGCATGCCCTGCAAATTCGTAGATCGCGGCATTTGGATCGGCGATGCCCATGTAATCTCTTAAAAAGACATAAGGCGGATTTAGGAAATTCCTCGAGCAGTCGATCGCTTCGGCCGCTCTGATCGCGCTTTCAGGCCCGCAAGCGGCATTAAACATATCCATAGGGCTTCTTGGCGGAAGTGGAAATTCTGCTCCCCACTTAACAAAGGCTGAAACCACGCCTGCGATTAGGCCGATTAGTGCGGCTAAACCGAAGCGTTCTTTGGTTTGGAACTCATGATTACACCTTTCAAAAAATAAGGCGTATAGCATTCTTTTTTTGCTTTAATTAATATTAATAATCAAGATTTTTATTTTAGACGATTCTGTAGTCCGTCCAGCCCGAGATCACTTCCTAAGTTAGCTTTGCCATACGCGTCGCAAACATAACCAAACGATAAATTTACGACTGGGCGCAAAATTTAAATGCACTAAAATAAATCTATAAGATTTACAACCGAGCCGTACGTAAAAATTTAACATTAAACGACGTTTTGATAAACTACGCAAAATGAAATTAAAAGGAGAAAAAATGAAATTTCTACGGACGCTTTTTCTGGCTTTTTGCATATTTCTTTCCTATGCAAACGCTAACGACGCACAAAAATGGGCGAGCGAGATCACGGCGGGCAAACAGATACCTACGGGTAAATTTTTAGCCTTTTATCTCAATAAAGACGATTCAAAAAACGTGGTTTTTTCTGAAACGGTCGAAAATATAAATTTAAATTTTGCTTACGACGAGTTTCATAAGATACCTTCCGAAAAATTTATCGCCTACTGGGTTGGAAATTTCGACTTCAAACAAGACGTGCAAAAGATGATTTTAACCGATTTTAGCTGGGCGAATTTACGTATCGCGGTGGACGGCGAGCAGATATTCGACTCCGAAAACGCCGGAAGTAAAGCGCTTGTGCATAAATTTAACAAAGGACGCCACAAGATAGAAGTTTGGTTTGTTAACAACTGGCACACGACTAGCCTTTTAGTAGATTTTAAAGATGAACCGAAATTTTACAAACAAAGCGAAGTAGTCGCGAAACTAAAAGGCCAAAAATTTGATATCTGGCTTGCTGCCGTTTACGAAAGCGGCACACAGGATAACAAAATAAGAGTAACGCTAGAAAAAGCGCGAAAACCGCTCGTGGTAATGTTAAGCTCCTATCGGGCCGTGCGCTGGGAGGTATCAAATCCGCACGGCAATAAAATTTTGGCCGCACTGGTTTTTAATCCGAGAAGCAGTATAAATTTAAAAGAAAATGTCTATTTCATGGATGATTACGGATACGACGAAGATACGGAGATAAAATGCTATTGCGTAAACGGCGGAGCAGACTTTCACTGCGAGGGCGGAGACATAAATAGCAAAAACGATCGCGTCAGAAAAGATTTCGGGCAAAATTTAGGCGGTTTTAGCGGCTCTTATGGCGCGATTACGCTAAATTTACCGAGCATTTTGATAGATGAAAGCGTGCTTGCCAAAGACGCGGAGACCAAAAAGAGGATCGAAGCCGAGCGCGAAAAATGCCGAAAAAGCGGTAAAATAAACGACGCTTTTAAGTAATTTAAAAGCTAAATTTTACGCCTAAGGGTTACTGGCGAGCCAAGATACTATAGCTCGCCTTTTGCCGGTACGAAATAGCCTGTTGCTTAAAGTTATTTTGGAGACTTTATGCGGTAAAATTTAAGAACTAGCGATCATTTATCGTCTTGATTTTAGGCCGCCGTTGCTATTTAGTTAAATTCACCACGCCGCACGGCTTGTCTAAATTTAACGAAAATCTTTGCCGCCATAGCCCATGCGACGAGTTTAGCCTCGTCTTTTAAGCTTCCAAATATATTTAGGTTTTTTTATTTGTTTCCTTGTTTGCCAATATTTGGCCGTTGCGCTGCAAGGACAAGAATAGCCCAAGTGAGCAAATTCACCGTTAAACGGCCAAACTCCGGCCTACTTCATCAAATTTACCGCCTCAGCCCTGCCCTACTCGCCCAGCTTCTGCGCTAATTTTCCCCAAAGATCGCCTAAGCCTAGGATATCGTTGTGTCCGGCGTTTAGCTCGTAAATTTGATCTCCGGGTTTTAGAAATTTAAATAGCCTGCGTGAGTTATCCACGCCGATTAGCTCATCGTGCTCGCCGTGAAATATCGTCACCGGCCCGCCAAAACCACCGACGAACTCAAACGTAGGAATTTTATATTTGATTAAAAATTTCGGCACAAAGGGCATTTTCTCGCGCGCCAGATCCTCTAGGCTAAAATAAGGTGCGATCAAAATCAGCCGCTTAGCGCCGTATTTTTGCGCCGCGCGAGCCGCTAGCCCGCTACCCACCGAGTAGCCCACTGCCGCGACCTCGCCCGCGTCATACTCGCGCAAAACCGTCTGCGTCATCACGTCCGCATCCGCATAAAGCTGCTCCTGCGAGCTTATCTCGCCGCCGCTCTTGCCGTAGCCTCGGTAGTCAAACAGATAAAAATCATAGCCCAAATCCGTAAAATACCGCGCATACTTGCCCCAGCCTTGCAGATTGCCCGCATTACCGTAAAAAAATATCGCCGCGCCGTTTTTTGCCTTACGTTCACCGTTCGCGTCGCTATAAATTTGCCCGCCGTCCCTGCTCTGCGCTAAAAATTTTAGCCCGCTTATCCACGTGCCGTTTGCGTCCAGTCTTATCTCCTCAAACGGCTGATCAAAGCTAAACTCATGGTTTGGCTCAAGCTTACTCGGGAAAAATATCAGCCGCTCCTGAAAAAAATAAAGCAGCGCCAAAACCGCAACGTATAATACGCAAAGCACAATACAAAGCCGAAAAATTACGTTCATTTTTACCTTTCAAATTTATCTGCGCCGGATTTTCTCCGCTCAAAAAATATCCTAACCCTCTCGTCGCTCTCGCTTCCGAATTTCTCCCGTGCCGCGAGCCTGATCTCGCCAGCTAACTGCTCGAAATAGCCGTCATCTCCAAAAAGATAAATTTGCTTATAAAGCGGCAAAAGCTCGGGGAAATTTCGCCCGATAAAGGCTAGAATTTTATCCCTAAAATTCGGATAGAGATTTAACCTATCAAACCACATCTCGTCTGCCGCGTCGCCATAGCGGGATATGATGTCAAAAACGGGCGTGATCTGCGGGAAAATCGGCGCGACGAAGATATAGGTTTCCACTCCCGCGGCGCGCAGCTTTTTTATCGCTGCGATCCTTGCGGTTACGGGACTTGCGCGAGGCTCCAGCGTGCGGCGCAGGCTTTCGTCTACCACGCTCAAACTCACGCCTACGCGGACGTTTGGCATGGTTTGTAGCAGGTCTATATCGCGCGTCACGAGGCTTGATTTGGTTAAAATTTGCAGGTTTATATCCGAGCCCGCAACCGCCTCGAGGACTTTGCGCGTAACACCAAAGCGCGCCTCGTACGAATTATAGCAGTCTGTAACCGAGCTCATAAATACGCGCTCGCCCCCGTGCAAGCCCACAAATTTAACCAAGCTCGCCGTATCAAATTCCTTCGCGTCCAAAAACTCGCCCCATGCCTCCTCGTGCCCCGTGACGCCGCGCATAAACTCGGCGTAGCAGTAGATGCAGCCGTGCGGGCAGCCCACATACGGGTTGATCGCGTAGCCGCCGCTGCCGATTTTGGAGCGCGAGAGGATATTTTTGGCGCTGATTTTTGCGATGCGCATTTTGGTTTCGGCCTTTGATTGCGTGGATTTTATGAGGGATTTTAGCGAAATTTTAGACTTTGAGTTAAAAGAAGCGCGGTTTTACAAACAAAAAGATAAACTTATCAAATCTAAGCTCGTATTATAACCTACCCAAATAGCACGCTACGCCGTTTTGCCGAAGTTTATACTGATTTTAAACGACTTTTTGGCAAAATCTACGGTTTAAAAAGTCAAATTTAAGGAAAAATATGCTTGAAGTAAAAAATTTATTAATGAGATTTAACGCGCAGTTGCTATTTGAGGACGTAAATTTAAAGCTCACTCGCGGCAACCGCTACGGACTCATCGGCGCAAACGGCGCAGGAAAATCGACGTTTCTAAAAATCCTAGCAGGCGAGATCGAGGCAAACAGCGGCGAGATCGTCATCGAAAACGGGCTAAAAGTAGGCGTGCTAGGTCAAGATCAGTTCGCGTTTGAAAACTTTAGCGTCAAAGACGCCGTGCTATACGGTAACAAACGCCTCTACGACGCCGTCAAAGAAAAAGAAAAGCTCTACATGAGCGAGGAGTTTACCGACGCTATAAACGACCGCCTAGCGCAGCTTGAGATGATAAGTGCAGAGGAGGATCCTAGCTACGAGTACGAGGTCAGGATCGAAAAAATCCTAAGCTCGCTTGGCTTTAGCGACTTTGAAAAGCCGATGAGCGAGGTCGAAAACTCGGATAAATTTAAAGTCCTGCTCGCTCAAGTACTATTTCCAAAGCCGGACATTCTTTTCCTCGATGAGCCGACCAACAACCTTGATATCGATAGCATAAAGTGGCTAGAAAACGAGCTAAACCGCCACGAAGGCACGATGGTGCTAATCAGCCACGACCGCCACTTTTTAAACGCGGTTTGCACGCACATCCTAGACGTGGATTTTAAGAAAATCAGGCAGTTTGCGGGCAACTACGACGACTGGTACATCGCATCGACGCTGGTTGCCAAACAGCACGAGATGGAGCGTGACAAAAAGCTAAAAGAAAAAGAGGAGCTGGAGAAATTTATCGCGCGATTCTCGGCAAACGCGAGCAAAGCCCGCCAAGCAACCAGCCGCCAAAAGCAGCTAAACAAACTCGATATCGAGGAGATCAAGGTATCAAGCAGACGCGATCCTAGCATACTTTTTCGCACCAAGCGCGATATCGGTAACGAGATCCTGGAGGTGCGCAGCGTCAGCAAAAAATACGACAAGGTTTTGTTTGAAAATTTTAGCTTCAAGCTCGAAAAAAACGATAAAGTCGCCATCATCGGCGCAAACGGCGTAGGCAAAAGCACGCTGGCTAAAATCATCATCGGCGAGGTTGCTCCAGATAGCGGCGACGTGCACGTGGGCGCGACGATAGAGCCTAGCTACTTTGCGCAGAACACGACAAACAAAATCACCGGCGAGCTCAAGCTCTACGAGTGGCTGCAAGACGAAAACAACAAGGACCTAGACGAGATCCGCAAGTGCCTAGGACGCATGCTATTTAGCGGTGCAGAGCAGGA
Organism: Campylobacter sp.; assembly: GCA_042645325.1. Classification (GTDB taxonomy): domain Bacteria; phylum Campylobacterota; class Campylobacteria; order Campylobacterales; family Campylobacteraceae; genus Campylobacter_A. The sequence continues at coordinate 9,001 of JBHRQF010000038.1, forward strand.
AAAATCAGTCGGCAG
>JBHRQF010000039.1:0-8795 GCA_042645325.1 Campylobacter sp.
CGCACGAAATGGAGCATCTGGGCATCACGCACACGACGCTACAACTTGAAAGCAACGATAACGAATGCACTGACGAGCTCATCTGCGAAGTAAGATCAAGCGATACGGGCGGACATTTGGGGCATCATCACTAAAATTTGAGCGAAAATTTAGCGGGCAAATAAATCAAAATTTATGCGCTATGCAAAATCTAAAAGAGCTAAAAAGGTGGTAGTTTAGATATGAAAAAAGATGTATTAATCGCGATTTTAGGCCTTCTTTGCGCCTTTGCGGGCGGTAGCTATATGGTTTCTCTCATCGCGTTAAATTTCGCGGTAGCCTTGGTTTGCGCCGCTTTTTCTTTTATGAAAAAAGATTATATATTTTTGCTATACTGCTAGCGCTAAATTTGGCTTTGTATTTCAACGCTATCGACACTCCTTTTGAAAAGCCTGAGCTTTGGACGTATCATATACCCGCGCTCGCAAACGCGACATACGGCCTAAGCGCTCTAGTTTACGCCTCGGGATTTTTAGCTTTTGCTCCGCTGGCGGCGTATGTTTATTTTTTGTATTCGCTTTGCGTCGTTATTTGCGCCGTGCGCGAAAGACTTCAAAATTTAAGTTAAATTTTACGAACCGAATCCGCGTCAAATTTACTCCAAATCCCCCGCCGCAAGCCGCCGCCCGTTTAACGAAAGCTAAATTTACTCTACTTTAACGAAAATTTTTATACAATCGCCCAAAATTTAACTAGGGATTTCATGAAAAACATCAGAAATTTTAGCATCATCGCTCATATCGACCACGGCAAAAGTACGCTCGCAGACCGCCTCATCCAGGAGTGCGGCGCCGTCAGCGACCGCGAGATGAGCTCGCAGATCATGGACACGATGGACATCGAAAAAGAGCGCGGCATCACGATCAAGGCTCAATCCGTGCGCCTAAACTACGCGCTTGGCGGCGAAAATTTCGTCCTAAATTTGATCGACACTCCGGGCCACGTGGACTTTAGCTACGAGGTAAGCCGTAGCTTAGCTAGCTGCGAGGGTGCGCTGCTCGTAGTGGATGCCAGCCAAGGCGTAGAAGCTCAAACCATCGCAAACGTCTATATCGCGCTAGAAAATAACCTCGAAATCATCCCCGTCATAAATAAAATCGACCTCCCGGCAGCAGACCCCGAGCGCGTAAAAAACGAGATCGAGCACGTTATAGGGCTTGACTGTAGCGGCGCGGTCGAGGTCAGCGCAAAAACGGGCATCGGCATCAAAGAGCTGCTAGAGGCCATCATCACGCGCATCCCCTCTCCCGGCGGCGAAGCGGAAAAGCCGCTAAAAACGCTCATCTACGACAGCTGGTTTGATAACTATCTGGGCGCTTTGGCACTCGTGCGCGTCTATGATGGCGAGCTAAAGAAAAACGACGAGATCCTAGTCATGGGCACGGGCAAAAAACACATCGTACTAGACCTCATGTATCCAAACCCTATCGCTCCGATAAAAACGGCAAATTTGGCCGCGGGCGAGGTCGGCATCGTGGTGCTGGGGCTAAAAAACGTCAGCGACGTGCAGGTGGGCGACACGATCACGCTGGCTCGTAATCCCGTAAAAGAGCCAGTTGGCGGCTTTGAGCGGGCTAAGCCGTTCGTATTTGCGGGACTTTATCCGATCGAAACGGATAAATTTGAAGATCTGCGCGACGCACTTGATAAACTAAAGCTAAACGACAGCTCCATTAGCTACGAGCCCGAGACCTCGGTCGCGCTTGGGTTTGGTTTTCGCGTCGGCTTTTTGGGGCTGCTGCATATGGAGGTTATCAAGGAGCGCTTGGAGCGCGAATTTGACCTCGATCTCATCGCCACGGCTCCGACCGTAACTTACGAAGTCGTACAAACCGACGGTCAAATTTTACGTATCCAAAACCCTAGCCAGCTCCCGCCGGTCAATAAAATCGAGCATATCAAAGAGCCCTACGTCAAGTCCACGATCATCACGCCAAGCGAGTTTTTGGGCAACATCATCACGCTGCTAAACAACCGCCGCGCCGTGCAGACCAAGATGGACTACATCACGCCCGAGCGCGTGCTACTCGAGTACGACATCCCGATGAACGAGATCGTGATGGACTTTTACGACAAGCTAAAATCGAGCACCAAAGGCTACGCGAGCTTTGACTACGAGCCTAGCGACTACCGCGTGGGCGATCTGGTGAAGCTTGATATCAAGGTCGCGGGCGAGACTGTGGATGCGCTCTCCATCATCGTGCCCGAAAGTAAAGCCCAGTCCAAAGGGCGCGACTTCGTCAAAGCGATGAAAGAGATCGTGCCGCGCCAGCTCTTTGAGGTGGCTATTCAAGCCAGCATCGGTAACAAAGTCATCGCACGCGAAACGGTAAAATCTATGGGCAAAAACGTAACCGCCAAGTGCTACGGCGGCGATATCACGCGTAAGCGCAAGCTACTTGAGAAGCAAAAAGAGGGCAAAAAGCGCATGAAAGCTATAGGCAAGGTAAATTTGCCGCAAGAGGCGTTTTTAAGCGTTTTAAAAATAGACTAGCGGCGTCTTGCGAGCGTTTTGCGGAGTTATTTGCTACGCTCGCGGCCGTTTTTTATTATCTCGCGTCAAATTTACAAATTTGACTCACCAGACCCGCACCGCGAAAATGCTAAATTTAGCACCATCTCCGCTTTTAAAATCTCAAAAGTCAAATTTAATAAAATTTATACGAATTTCCAATTTCCTTCAAATTTTACGCAAATTTGGAAATTCATCTCAAATTTGGATAGAATTTTGCTTGCGCGATGTAAAATTTACGAAAGGATCTTTTATGAGAAATTTTATACTTTTATTTGCGGCGTTCCTTTTTACGGGATGTTTCGGGCTTTTCGAGAGCTCGCCAGAGGTCGCTCAAACCGAGGACGGCAACACCAAAGGCTACAAAGAAGTAATGCGCATCAAAGCAGACTGCTCCTCATGCGCTAGCGGCGGTCAGGACATCAAGATAAACGGCACGGACTACACCAGCGACGTAGCGATAAAGTGCTGCATCGCTCAAAGCAGGATCGACACGAACGCGGCTATCAAAAAAGTCTATATCCACAAAATAGCCGACGAAAGAGCTGCTGATAGCGGCATAAAATTTATCTCCAAAAACGGTGCGAAAATGCTCTATCCAAAAGAGCGTTTAGAGAGGCTTTTTCATCTTTTCTTACAAGACGAGCTGCTAAACCGCGGCATCATGGTCGTGGATAGCCAGACCTCGCCTTACACCTACCGCGTGGATTTTGCATTTACCGACTACGCGGCGTCTTATAGCGAGCCGTCGCAGTATCTAAGCGCGGCGATGAAAGGCAAACTAGGCGTCAAAAACATAAATAAAACCCGCGTGCTAAACATCTCCACCAGACAAGACGTACGCAAGCTCGAGGCCGAGGATACGCAGGATTTTAATCTCTATGTCTACCTTCTCGTTAAACAAGCCGCCAACAAAGCCGCCGAAGAGATATCAAAACTATAAAGGAAAAATATGAAAAAACTAGCTTTTTACGCCATTGCTGCCGCGCTTTTTGCCGTAGTCATGAGCGGATGTTCGCAGCGTAGCTCGGTGTTAAATTTGACCCCGTATCAATCAACCTCAAACCAGATGGGCTACCAAAAAAATATCCGCATAAATAGCATCGAGGACGCTCGCGCTAACAAAAGCATAGTCGCCACGATCACGGGCAGCAACGGTGACGTCAAAGAGTACGTCACGCTGCAAAACAGCATCGAGGGCTGGCTGCAAGACGGCCTTAGCACCGAGCTAAAGCGCCTAGGAGCAAATTTGAGCGACTTTGGCGATATCGTCGTGGACGTGAGGATCGTCGAGCTTAAAGCAAATCTAAGCGGCTACTCCACGGACAATCTAAAAGGCTCGGCAAAGCTTGTGATAACGGTACACAGAGGCGATCAGACCATCACCAAAAACGTCTCGCAGGAGCAGACTAAATTTGCCCCGATCCACACGAGCGGCGCGTTTAAGAGCTTTTTTGATGAGCTACTACAAGACATCGTAAAACGCGCGGCGATCCAGATCCTAAAAAGCTGATGAGATGCGCTAACTGCGGGCATCTGAGTCTGGGCGTGATCTGTAAAATTTGCAAAGATCACCTGCTCTCCTCGCCCGCAAGGACACGCGTTTTGGACGGCGATTTTAAAATTTACAGCTTTTTTGACTACTCCGAAATTAAAAATTTACTCCACTCAAAGCACCTATTTCACGGCTCTTTCGTTTACGGCGCGCTTGCAAATTTGAGTTTTAAGATTTTTGCTAGCAAATTTAGCTTCGGCTCTCCCGTAAACGCTGTGCCGATCGACGACAAAACGACTAGCGGCTACTCGCATACGGCGATCCTAGCTCGCGCGTTAAAAAGCACGGAAATCCATCCGCTTTACGCCTGCTTGCACGCGGGCTCAAACGTCAGCTACCACGGCAAGGATCTAGCTTTTCGCCTAAAAAATCCGCGAAATTTTAAGCTTTTAAAAAAGCCTAAATTTCCGGTTATCTTGATAGACGATATCGTAACGACGGGCACGACGATAGACGAAGCCAGACGGACGCTGCAAAAAGCCGGCTGCGAGGTGCTTTTTGCGCTGACGCTTGCCGATGCGAGGTATTAAATTAAATTTTAATCAAATTTAAGCTAGAATCAGGCAGTAAATTTTAAGGATAAAAATGGAAGAAAATCTACTCAATCAAAATCAAGACATCCAAGCCGTCGATATCGAAGAGTCGATAAAAACGAGCTACCTCGACTACTCGATGAGCGTCATCGTCGGTCGCGCCCTGCCAGATGCCAGAGACGGTCTAAAGCCCGTTCATAGACGTATCCTCTACGCGATGAACAACCTCGGAGTCGGCAGTCGCAGTCCGTATATGAAGTCCGCGCGTATCGTGGGCGACGTCATCGGTAAGTACCACCCGCACGGCGACACGGCCGTTTACGACGCGCTCGTGCGTATGGCGCAGAAATTTTCCATGCGCTATCCGGCGGTCGACGGCCAAGGCAACTTCGGCTCCATCGACGGCGACGGCGCGGCTGCGATGCGTTATACCGAAGCTAGGATGACGAATCTCACCGAAGAAATTTTACGCGATATCGAAAAAGACACGGTTGATTTTATCCCAAACTACGACGACAGAGAGACCGAGCCCGACGTCCTGCCTAGCCGCGTGCCAAATTTGCTGCTAAACGGCTCTAGCGGTATCGCCGTCGGTATGGCGACGAATATCCCGCCGCACAGCCTTGACGAGCTCATAGACGGGCTCTTGCTCGTGCTTGAAAATAAAAACGCAACGCTAGAAGAGGTGATGCAGTACATAAAAGGGCCGGATTTCCCGACTGGCGGGATAATATTTGGCAAAAAAGGTATCATCGAGGCCTACCGCACGGGACGCGGCCGCGTGAAACTACGCGCTAAAACCCACATCGAAAAAAAGCCGAACAAAGACGTTATCGTCGTAGACGAACTACCGTATCAGACGAACAAAGCCCGCCTCATCGAGCAGATCGCCGAGCTAGTTAAAGAAAAACAGATCGAAGGTATCAGCGAAGTGCGCGACGAGTCCGATAAGGACGGCATCCGCGTCGTCATCGAGCTAAAACGCGACGCGATGAGCGACATCGTGCTAAACAATCTCTTTAAATCAACGACGATGGAGAGCACCTTTGGCGTCATAATGCTTGCGATAAACAACAAAGAGCCAAAGGTATTTAACCTAATCGAACTTTTGAAGCTATTTTTAAATCACAGAAAAACCGTCATCATCCGCCGCACGATATTTGATCTAGAAAAAGCCCGCGCTAGAGCGCATATTTTAGAGGGTCTAAAGATCGCGCTGGATAATATCGACGAGGTGATCGAACTCATCAAAAATAGTACCGATACGCCGAGCGCTCGCGAGAGCCTAGTAGTAAAATTTGGCCTTAGCGAGCTACAAGCAAACGCGATCCTAGATATGAGGCTAAGCAAGCTAACGGGTCTTGAGCGCGAGAAGTTAGAGGCCGAGCTAGCCGAGCTGATGGCCGAGATCGCGCGCCTTGATGAAATTTTAAAGAGCGAAACATTGCTAGAAAAACTAATCAAAGACGAGCTACTTGAGATAAAAAATAAATTTAAAGTGCCGCGCATCACCGAGATCGTGGACGACTACGACGACATCGACATCGAAGATCTCATCCCTAACGAAAACATGGTCGTAACCATCACGCACCGAGGTTACATCAAGCGCGTACCGAGCAAGCAGTACGAGAAGCAAAAACGCGGCGGCAAAGGCAAGGTCGCGGTAACTACATACGACGACGACTTCATCGAGAGTTTCTTTACGAGCAACACTCACGATACGCTGATGTTCGTAACCGATCGTGGACAGCTTTATTGGCTCAAAGTCTATAAGATCCCTGAAGGAAGCCGCACGGCAAAAGGCAAAGCGGTAGTAAATCTCATCCAGCTACAGCCTGACGAAAAGATCAAGGCGATCATCCCGACGACCGATTTTGACCAGAGTAAATCGCTCGCGTTTTTCACTAAAAACGGTATCGTAAAACGCACGAATTTGAGCGAATTTAAAAACATCCGCTCTATCGGCGTGCGCGCCATAAACCTAGACGAGAACGACGAGCTAGTGACCGCTCTCATCGTAGAGGGCGAGGAAGAGCCGATAAATCTAATCGACGAGCTTGGCGTAGAGACCGAGATAAACGAGATAGAGGCGATAGAAGCTCAGATCGACGAAGAAAATAGCGAGGAAAACGACGAGAACGCGGCTGAAGGAAGCGACGATAGCGAAAAGATGCTATTTATCGTGACCAAAAAGGGAATGTGCCTCAAATTTAAACTCAGCAAAGTCCGCCAGATGGGCAGAACGGCTCGCGGCGTGACGGGTATTAAATTTAAAGAAGCAGGCGACGAGGTCGTAGGCGCGGCCGTCATCGAAAGCAACGAACAAGAAGTGCTAAGCATATCTCAAAAAGGCATCGGTAAACGCACTACTGCAGACGAATACCGCCTAACAAATCGAGGCGGCAAGGGCGTAATCTGCATGAAGCTAACTAATCGCACCGGCGATCTGATCGGCGTCGTAATGGTCGATGACGAACAAGATCTGATGGCTCTAACCTCAAGCGGCAAGATGATACGCGTCGATATGCAAAGTATCCGCAAAGCAGGCCGCAACACCAGCGGCGTCATCGTAGTAAACGTGGACGGCGACGACGTAGTCAGTATCGCCAAGTGTCCGAAAGCCGATGATGGCGAGGATGAGAGCGGCGAAGAGACGCTAGAAAATTTAGAATGAATTTAGTGTTTTTGGAATACAATTTGCTAGTAAATTTGCAAACAAAAAAACAACTAAATTTAAAGGTTCAAGAATGAAAAAAATTACATTCGCGGTTTTAGGCGCAGTAGTATTTTTGACGAGCGGTTGCTCGTTTAACAACCCTTTTGCCTCCGACGACGCAACATCGGCAAAGCAAGACATCGTCATCCAAAAGGTCGATAAAGAAGACATCAGAAGCGTGATGAAACAAGAAAAGATGATATACGATATCGAACCGGCCGATGCGGTATTTGGCGCCGTGGGCGAGGGTATCGCTCCGACCAACACTGTCTCTCACGCCCAGTCTCTAGCACTAGCTAAACGCGCGGCCATCGCGGATGCGCACAGGCAGCTAGCCGAGAAACTCTACGGAGTCAAGATAAACTCCAAAGATACGGTTAGAGACGCGATGCTTAGAGACTCCACTATCACGGCTCAAGTAGCAGGCCTCATCAAAAACGCTTCCATCGTCGAGCACGACTTTAAAGACGGGCTCTACCGCGTCAGAATGGAAATGAAAATAGACCAAAACAAGTGGCAAGAAATTTTTGCTTACTGATTGCCGCTACGGCGCTTCTTTACGGCTCGGAGGAGTTTATCCTCTGGGCCAAAATCTCCACTAAAAATCACACTGTCGTTTACGACGATATCGCACTTTCAAAGGCAATGGTCCTAAGCGAGCTAGAGTACGAGTATCTATGCGAAATAAACGCCTCCAAGCAGCCCGCGCAAAGCTCGATGGAGTTTTTAAATTTACATAAAAACGAGCTTTTCGAGTGCTTTTTGCCTTATAAATTTAAGGTCGAAGATCGCTTCGTCCAGCGCAACAAAAATATGAACTCCGCAACCGACCTCACGCTGTTTCCCGTGCGTTTTACGGTGAAATTTAAGCCCTCTTCGGCTATCATAAGCGTATTTAAAAACAAAGAGTAAAAGATGAACATCGTAATAGTAGAAGACGACATAAATATGCGCAAGTCCTTAGAGATCGCGCTTGGCGAATACGACGATCTAAAAATTAAAAGCTACAAAAGCGCAGTCGAGGCGCTTAAAAAAATGGGCGAGGATGTCGATCTCATCATCACCGATATCAACATGCCCCAGATGGACGGGCTGGAGTTCATCAAGCGCCTGGATGGCAAATTTGACGTCATCATAATGACGGGCAACGCGACGCTAAACAAAGCCATCGAGAGCGTGCGCCTTGGCGTCAAGGACTTCCTCACTAAGCCATTTGACGCGCAAACGCTGTACGAAGCGATAAAAAGGGTCGAAATTTTACGCCGCAAACTACCCGCTGCGAGCCTAAAAGCCGCGCAAAACGGGTCAAATTTACAGGCCGATTCGACCGATTTCGTCGCTAGCTCGCCAGCGCTTGCTAATGCGTTAAATTTAGCCTCTCGCGTCGCAAAAACGGACGCCTCGGCGATGCTAATGGGCGAGAGCGGCGTGGGCAAGGAG
>JBHRQF010000040.1:0-8769 GCA_042645325.1 Campylobacter sp.
GAAAAATAGTGTTAGACAATATGTCAGTTCAAAAACGCGTGATATTAGCGACCGTTTTATCTTTTATCTTTTTTATCGCTTACGATCATTTTTTTATTCCTAAAAATTTGCCGCTAGATCAAAATAAAACCGTGACGGCACAGCAGTCAAGCCAAGCAAATGCCGCTCCGAGCGCAAATACCGCATCGGGTGCTAGCGCTCCGCAAGCAGTTGCCATGCAAGGCCGCGAGATCGCCGTTATAAAGGGCGAGCACTTTGAGGCGCGCATCGACGAGCTAGGCAGGATTTCTAAATTTTATCTAAACGACGAAAAATATAAAAACGCCGATGGCGAGCGCATCGAGCTAGCCGGCGCTCAGCCGCTACCGCTTGAAGTGCGCTTTAGCGACAAGGCTTTAAACGAGCAGGCTTTTAAGGTAGCCTACGCGAGCGACGTTAGCGAGATAAATTTAACTAGCGAGCCAAAAAGCATAGTTTTAACGCAAAATTTGGAAGGCTCTAGCGTAACGAAAAAGATCACGTTTTATCCAAACGGAAGCTACGATCTAGACCTTAGCGTGAGCGCGGGCGAATACTACGTGACTCCGGGCTTTCGTCCAAGCGTCGCTATCGACAGCTATACCATCCACGGTGCGCTACTTAAGCATAACGACGGCAAGCTAACTATCATCGAGGATGGCGACGTAGACGCGACTGAGAGCTTTAACAACATAAACATAGCCGCAGCTAGCGACAGATATTACACGGCCTTATTTTTCAAATTTGACGGACTTTTAAATCCGGTCGTTTCAAAAGACGGCGCGGGCAATGCGGTAATATTCGTAAAAGGCGAGCAAAATTTTAAAGCTAAAGGCTACATCGGCGCCAAAGACCACGCTACTCTAAGCCAGATAAACGAGGAGCTCGTGGACGTCATCGAGTACGGCTGGTTTACCTTTATAGCAAAGCCGATGTTTGCATTCTTAAATTTACTTTACGGCTATATCGGCAACTGGGGCTGGGCGATCGTCGTTCTGACGCTGGTTATCAGGATCGTGCTTTTCCCGCTAACCTACAAAGGCATGCTATCGATGAACAAGCTAAAAGATCTAGCGCCGAAGGTAAAAGAGCTGCAAGCCAAATACAAAGGCGATCCGCAAAAGCTAAATATGCACATGATGGAGCTATATAAGAAAAACGGCGCGAATCCGATGGGCGGCTGCTTGCCGATACTTATGCAGATCCCGATTTTCTTTGCGATTTACCGCGTACTGCTAAACGCGATCGAGCTAAAGGCGGCGCCGTGGATACTCTGGATACACGACCTTTCGGTTATGGACCCGTATTTTGTGTTGCCTATTTTGATGGGTGCTACGATGTTCCTTCAGCAAAAGCTCACGCCGACGACCTTTAGCGATCCGATGCAAGAAAAGATAATGAAATTTTTACCGCTTATCTTTACGTTTTTCTTTGTGACTTTCCCTGCGGGACTTACGCTTTACTGGTTCGTAAACAACGTCTGCTCGGTTGTTCAGCAAGTTTTCGTAAATAAACTCTTTGAAAAGCACAAGAAAGCCGAGGTAAAGGCCTAATGCGAATCGAAGCCGAAAATCTACAAGAGGCTTTTCAAAAGGCCGCACAGGAGCTAAACTGCTCAGTCACCGAGCTTGATATCAAAATTTTACAAAACCCGAGTGCGGGATTTTTGGGGTTTTTTAAAAAAACGGCGATCATCGAGGCAGTAAAAGAGGGTGCTCATAAAGAAGCAAAAAAAGCCCCTCAAGCCGCCCGCGAAAACGCCTATAAAGAAAACGGCGGCGAGAAAAAGAAGGAATTTAAGAAAAAAGAGAACTCTGGCGAAGAGCAAAATCATAAAAGCGAAAAGAAAAAAAATCATAAAAATCGCCACGAGCATCACAAAAACCATGCTGCAAAGCAAAACGAAACGAGCGCGGCAAACGAGCCTAAAGTCGAAGAAGCACAACTGCAAAAAGAGCCTCAAATAAAAGAAAAAGAACAGCACAAAAAAGAACAATCTAAAAAAGATAGCAGCAAAAACATCCTCGATCACTCGATCATCGATACCTTTAATAAAAACGACTTTTACGAAGGCGATGAAAAAACCGCAGCTGGCGAAAATTTAGGCTCGCAAGCTTCCGGCAGCGATGCAAATTTGACGCAAGCAGCGCCAAATTTAGCTAAAAAAGAAAAACAAGACTCCCGAGCCGATCGAGCGCAGGCTCAAAAACAAAAAAATCAAAAACCAAAAGCCGACATCGATAAAGTATTGCCCGAGATAAAGCAGGGCGTAGAGAAGCTTTTTGGTAGAAATTTCTTTACTATAAACAAGATAGACGTGCGCAAATTTGACGACGAGACCGTGATAGTCGAGCTTGACGGCGAGGATGCGGCGCTGCTCATCGGCAAGGAGGGCTACCGCTACAAGGCGATTTCGTATTTGCTCTATAACTGGATCAGTTCTAAATACGGCCTTGCGGTGCGCCTTGAGATCGCGCAATTTCTGCAAAATCAAGAAGCAGCGATCGATCAGTATCTAAAGGGAATAATCGAGCGCGTGGAGGAAACGGGCAAGGCTAAAACCAAGTCTTTGGACGGCGTTTTGGTTAAGATCGCTCTTGAAAAACTGCGCGAAAAATTCCCCGACAAATACGTAAGCGTAAAGTCAAATAGCGACGGGCAGTTCGTAGTCGTGAACGACTTTATCAAAAGATGAACGAGACCATAGCCGCCGTCGCCACCGCGCACGGCGTAGGCTCAATCTCCATCATCAGGCTAAGCGGCGCAGACGCCCTTGGCCTAGCTCTCAAACTCACCAAAATCACCTCTCTTGTCCCGCGTTACGCGACTCTAACTAAAATTTACGCCGAAGGCGAGCTCATCGACGAAGCCTTGCTTATTTACTTTAAGGCCCCGCATAGCTTTACGGGCGAGGACGTAGTGGAGTTTCAGCTCCATGGCGGACTAGTGGTGGCAAATTTGATCCTGGGCGAGCTTATAAAAAACGGCGCCAGGCTCGCGCGCGCCGGAGAGTTTAGTAAGCGCGCTCTCATAAACGGTAAGATGGATTTTAGCAAGATCGAGGCGATAAACTCGCTCATAAACGCAAAAAGCGAGGATAGCGTAAAAATTATCGCTCGCACGATGAGGGGCGATCTGGCTAAATTTGCAAATGAAATCCGCTCCGAACTCGTAAAAACTCTGGCGTTTGTAGAAACTAGCATCGACTACGCCGACGACGATCTGCCTGCGGACTTGCTAGAGAACATCAGCCAAATGTTAAAACAAAACAGCGCCAAACTAGACAAAATCGTCACCATAAGTCAGAGTAGAAAAGGGTTGCTCGAGGGCTTTAAAATCGCGATAGTAGGCAAGCCAAACGTTGGCAAAAGTTCAATCCTAAACTCGCTCTTGTCCTACGAGCGAGCTATCATCAGCGACGAGGCCGGCACGACTAGAGATAGCATCGAAGAAGCCCTAAAAATCGGCACTCATCTAGTACGCATCATCGATACCGCAGGCATCCGTAAAAACGCGGGTAAGATCGAGCAGATCGGCATTTCGTATTCGCTGCGGGCTATCGAGGAGGCCGACATCATATTGGCCGTTTTTGACGCGTCGCAGGAGGCGGACGAGCAGGATAACGAGATCCTGGAGCTTTTAAAAAACTCGCAAAAAAAGATTTTTTACGTCCTAAATAAATGCGACCTCGGCGTTAATTTTGCAAGCCCCGAAAATCCGATAAAAATCTGCGCCAAGCAAGGAACGGACGAGATAATAAATAGCCTAAAAGCCTATCTCGACGCGCAGGAGACGAGCGAGATATTATTAAATTCTACCCGTCAAATTTCAAGCTGCGAAGCGGCGAGCCAGGCTATAAAAAGGGCGTTAAATTTGCTCGCCGAGTCCGAGCTCGAGCTTTTTGCTTATGAGCTAAATACGGCAATAGAGCAAATCTCGTCGATCACGAAGCCATTTGAGCGAAGCGAAATTTTAGACGAAATGTTTAGCAACTTTTGCCTAGGCAAATGATCAAAATCACTTTAAGAAAGGAAGAATAATGAAAAAAATCTTATCTATAGCCGCTCTAGCTGCGTTACTGGGCGGTTGCATGCCTTCACAGGATCATCTAGCAAGTAGCGTAGTATCGCCTGCGCCGGATTGGATTAAATATCTAGAAAACGACGGCACCGTCGGCAATATAGCATTTTTCTCGGAAAATTTGAGCGCAACCTACGCGCAAAAAAACGGCGATGTCATTGGTATGGCGCTCATAAAAAGAGACGGTCAAAACTTGAAGCTTGGCGATATGTACGCGCAAAACGGGGTTTCGTTTATAGTTTTGGAGCTTAACGATAAAGAGCAATTCGGCTACCGATACATAAATATGCGCGATAAAGCCGAGCACGAAGCCCTAAAAAAGGCAAAAAAGATCAAATTTTATCAGTTTGGCGGCGGCATATTAGAGAGCGTGGTTTTTAGCTCGGACTCGGGCGCCGTGTGCGAGAGTTTTGCGGCAGGTAAGACGGTAAAAGCTCGTGCGGTGACTAATTATTACGATAAAGAAAGTCCCGACAATAGCGAATTTTTCGCAACCGTGATGGATATCGGAGTGAAGAAGGGCAAAAGCGCCGAGATCAAAAATCTAGACTTTAAATTTTTCGTTAGCGACGGCAAGCTAGCTGACGCGCAGACGCGGGCTCGATCTGCGGAATTTAGGAGTAAAGTCATAGACGCCGACGCTAAAAAACAGGAGCGAATCCTATCAAACATCGTTTGCGCCGCTCCTAAAAACTGATCTTTTTTATCAAATTTAAACGCGAGCGCGAGATGAAAAACTTATTTCTAGCGGCTGTTGCGGCGTTGGCGTTTTGCGGTTGTGCGGGTGTTGCTAGCAGCGCAAACAAAGCAGAGCGCGACATCTCAAATATCGACATTCCCGAGGATAACTGGACGAGATATCTGGATACTGACGGCGCCGTTAGAGAGGTTGCCTTTTTGACGGCATTTTTCTCGCGCGATTTTCGTACTCAGCCTGAAGACGGCGAGACTACAGGCTTTGCTCTTACTAAAAAAGAGGGCAGCAGGCTACCTTTTAGGCTCGGGGCCGTCTATAAAAGCGGCGATAGAACGTTTATGCTAAAGGACGCCGATACCGAGGCGGAGTTTGATCTAAAAGATGAAGCAAGCGTAACCGAGCTTCGGGGCGCTCGGTGGATCAAATTTTACGAATTTAGCTCAAATTTGACGACGGTAGCGGTTTTTGAGGCGCCGATTTCGGTTTGCGAGGCGTTTAAAAAAGGCGGCGGCGTGAGCGTGAAGTCCGTATCTAGCTACTACGACGCGCAAAATTTAGAAAAGCGGCATTTCACGGCCGTTATAACGCAGGCAAAAATTTCATCCAAAAGCGGCGCGCTACTTTTAAAATCTCAGATAAAAAATTTTACAAATTCCGATGGCTTGCGAGAAGTCGCCGAAAAAACGCCTAAATTTGAGGAAAAAATCCAAAACGATTTGCGCGTCTACGAGCTGAGGCTTAGTCAAATTTGCGCTTTTAGCGCGAAAGAAAAACACGATGATTTTTAAGGCAGCGGCCGCGGCCGCTATGGCATTAGCGTTTAGCGGTTGCGCGGCCATTACAGGCGAGATGGGCGGCGAGAGAGCGTGGTGTACATATATGGAAAACGACGCTAGCATACAGCAGATCGGATTTATAACCGAGACTACGGTCTACGAGATGAGCGGTGGCAAAAAAGAGGAAAAATTCGGCGACTACATGGGTAGGGCCAAGGTGAAGGCGCCTGGCGAGAGCGACTCGGCGAGCCAAAATCTAGGCTGTGTTTACTCAAGCGGCGACGGCGTAAAAACTCTGATAGTGATTGATCTAGATAGTGGTAGAAATGTAGATTTGAGCGATAAAGACGAGATAAAAAAGCTGCAAAACTCAAAGAAATTTAAGTTTTACGAATTTGGCGGCGGGATCCTTGAGAGTGTGGTTTATAGTGCGCAAAAATCTCCCGTTTGTAAGGCGTTTTTTGGCGGCGAACCTATAAACGCTAGAAGCGTGACGAACTACTACGTGGGTGCGTCTGACGAGTTTTTCGCTACCGTGATCGACGCGAAGATAGTCGGAAATAAAGGCTTTGAGATAAAAAATCTGGACTTTAAATTTAACCTACCGAGCAGCAAACTAGCCGAAGCTAAAGAGCAGGCAACCTCTGCGAAATTTAGACAAGACGTCATCGAGCAAGACGTCAAAAAGCAAGGACGTATCCTGCTAAACATACTTTGCTACGATAGCATGCCGAGTAAGTAGGCGTTTGCGGCGGGTAGTCGCCCACCGAATTTGTATACTCCATACGCTTTTTACAAAACTGACGATAAAAGGAAAAAATATAAATCCGTTTAAAATTTTGATTTTTGCGGTTGTCGTAAATTCTGTTTTTGCCGGCGACGCGTCAGAGGATGTAAATTTGACCGCAGATGCCGCTCACAACCAAAAAGAAGTAAAAATGCTAGAGGCGTTTTGCGGATCGATTTTGCCCTTTAGCATGGCTTCATGCATGCAGCTAGCGGACAAGCGTTTGGACGAAAATAGCGTATTTTACGACAGACAAAAGGGACTAGCTGCACTGCAAAAAGTCTACGACTCGAAGGACGAGCGCGACTCAAAGCTTGCCTGCACGAAGCTAGCGTGTGAGTCCGGCGAGAGCCGCGAATGCCTAAACGCCGCTAAATACTATCAAGTCTTGCTTGTCGGCGGCGTGGCGGCGTCGGCGTTTTTTCAAAAGAGCTGCGACGAGCGCGGTGGGACTGATTGCTTGTATGCTAAGTTTTTTGATAAGGCTCGGGGCGGGATGACGGACGAGTATGTACTAAAGATGAAAGAATATCTCAAAAAGGCGTGCGATGCGGGCGAAAAAGAGGGCTGCAAGGAGTTTGAAAAACTGCGCAAGCTTTGAGCCACGGGATAAAATTTAATGCAAAATGCGGTTTTTGCCTAAAATTTGAGCCGCTTGCCGAGACCCGTACCCCAAAAATTCTAATTTTTATTTGGCTAAATTTGGAACCGAATTTATTCTTAATTAAGGGCTAGGCGCTTTTAAATCGTTTAGTTTTGTGGCGCGGAATAAATATTATAAAAAGGCGGTAGTATAAATTTGTGCGCGGCGTCAAATTTGCCTCGTTTTCGTCCCTTTGGTTTATCAAGTTTTTATGCGAATTTAAGTAAAATCAACCAAAATTTTTTAAAGGCTAAAAATGGACAAAGCTACCGTAAAAGCGCATAAAATCAGCGACCAAGAGTACGAAGAGATCCTAAAGATCCTAGGCAGAGAGCCCAATTTGCTCGAGCTTGGGATATTTTCCGCGATGTGGAGCGAGCACTGCAGCTACAAGTCGAGTAAAAAGTACCTAAACGGCTTCCCGACTAAAGCTCCGTGGGTGATCCAAGGTCCCGGCGAGAACGCGGGCGTCATCGATGTGGGAGGCGGCGTCGCGGCGGTGTTTAAGATGGAGAGCCACAACCACCCGAGCTTCATCGAGCCTTTTCAGGGCGCGGCGACGGGCGTGGGCGGGATACTGCGCGACGTATTTACGATGGGCGCGCGGGTCGTGACAAATATGAACTCGCTGAGATTTGGCGAGGTGAGGGGCGAGAGCGAAAACGCGAGAAAACAGCGCTACCTGCTAAAAGGCGCGGTCGCAGGCATCGCTCACTACGGCAACTGCATGGGCATACCTACTATCGGCGGCGAGACGACATTTGATCCTAGCTTTAACGGCAACATCCTAGTAAACGCATTTGCGCTCGGGCTTTGCAAGAGCGACGAGATATTTTACGGAAGGGCCGAAGGTATCGGCAATCCCGTGATCTACGTCGGCTCAAAGACCGGCCGCGACGGGCTCGGGGGCGCCGTGATGGCGAGCGATAGCTTTAACGACGCGAACAAATCTCTGCGCCCGACCGTGCAGGTGGGTGATCCGTTTGCCGAAAAACTGCTGATGGAGGCGTGCTTGGAGCTATTTAAAACCGACTACGTCGTGGGCATCCAGGATATGGGCGCGGCGGGGCTAACTTCAAGCAGCTTTGAGATGGCCGGACGTAGCGGCAGCGGTATGAAGATGTATCTAGACCGCGTACCTATGCGCGAGACGGGCATGACGCCTTATGAGCTAATGCTGAGCGAAAGCCAGGAGCGTATGCTCATCTGCGCAAAGAAGGGCTGCGAGCAAAAGATACTCGAGATATTTAAAAAATGGGATCTCGATGCCGAGATCATCGGCGAAGTGACAAGTAGCGGCATGATGGAGCTTTATTGGCACGGCGAGCTAGCAGGCGAGATACCCATAGCGCCGCTTAGCGAGGCCTCTCCGGTGCTTAACCGACCGACAGCGCGCCCAAAATACCTAGACGAAATCAAAAATTTACAAATCCCGGGGAACGCGGATAATAAAACCGCGTTTTGGAAGCTGCTTAGCGAGCCTGAGGTGCTAAACAAGTCGCTGATCTACGATCAATACGACGCAAATATCCAAACAAACACCATCAAACAGCCGGGACTCCTAGGCGCTGCGGTTATCCGCGTGAAAGAAACGGGCAGGGCGATCGCGATGGCGGCGCAGTGCGACCCGCGGGCGAATTTCGTCGATCCCAAAAACGGTGCGGCTAGAGCGGTCGCGGCGGCCGGACGAAAGGTCGCGATGAGCGGAGCGACGCCTCTAGCTATCACCGACTGCCTAAACTACGGCAATCCGCAAAATCCCGAGGTT
>JBHRQF010000041.1:0-8759 GCA_042645325.1 Campylobacter sp.
TTTATCAGTATCGCGGTTTCTATGCCGGAGTTTAACTCATCAAATACTACCGAACTTGAAACCGAAATTTCAACCCTTCTTAGCGGTGTAGCGACTGCGTTTTACATCTCTATTTATGGTATTTTTCTAGCGCTTTGGTGGATATTTTTTGAAAAATACGGAACGAGTAAATTTGAAACGCTGGTGCGAAGACAAAAAAATGCTACTAGCGGCTTTTTCTGGACGAAAGAGGAGCTTGATAGAAGGTATTTGCAAGAGAATTTAAGGCACTTTGAGAAGATCGGAGTGATATTTGAGCACGTTAGTAACGCCGAGTTCTTTGAGGAGCTGGATAAGACTATCGAGGCTAAATTTAAAACTTTTACAAATATCTTGAAAAACGAAGAAGAGGCCGTCAAACTAAGCGGCGAGCACATCAAACAAACGATGAATACGCTGCTAAAATCCTCAAAAGATCAAAAAGATCTAATCAAAGTTCACGCTGAAATCTTAAACGTTATCAATAAATTTAATGGCAACATCAAAGATATGCAACTAAAATTTGCCGAGCAGTACAACCGTCTCTATGATGTGGGTGGCGAGCGTATCTCAAGGCTCGAAAAGAGCGTGGGCGAACTAGAGTATAATGTTAAAAATTTCAGTGAGTCTCTTTCTAAATTTAGTAGTGAAATCTTAGAAAAACAAAAACTAGCTATGGACGGTTTTAAAGAGAGCTTGATTGACGGCGTGCAGGCATTTAAAAAGGCCTTTGACGACGAAGCAATCGAGGCTTATGATGATAATAGCGCGCTCATTGAAGGGCTAAAGCAAGACATCGACGAGCTTGATAAAGAGGCGAATGAGATCTTGCAAACCATCGAAAAGGCGAGTATGCTAGATGAAAACGCGTAACGAGAACAAAAGCGGAGACCAGACCTTTTGGATATCGTATGCGGACCTGATGGCTGGGCTGATGTTTGTTTTTATGCTCATCATCGGCGCCGTCGTCGTAAAATACGTCCTTAGCCAAAGCGATCTGGCAAAACTACAAAAAGACTTAAGCGAGCGTGAAAAGCAAATCGCCTCATCACAAAGCGAGCTCGTTCGTAAAGAAAATGTCATAAAAGAAATTTTTTCAAATTTGGACCGCGCAAAGAGCGAAAACAAGGAGCTTGCCGACATAAACAGGCTCGTAAACGAGATGCTTGAAGGCGTCAAAAAAGAGAAAAACGAACTCACGAATCTAACCCAAACCTACGAGATAAATCTAAACGATGCGAATAAAACTATCGCGGATTTACAGGATAGAGTGCTACAGCTGGGGCAAATTTTAGCGCAAAAAGACGAGGCGCTAAATGAACTAAACGCAAAATACGGCGATGAAGTCTCAAGATATGCCGCGCTGGAAGAGGATTTTAATAAAACAAAAGACAAGATAAAAGACATCAGTTCGCTTCGTTCAAATGTCATATCAAATTTACGCGCTAAGCTTGGAAACAAGGTTAGCATAGATCCAAGCTCGGGCGTCGTGTCGCTACCCGAGTCTATACTTTTTGACACGGGCTCGTACGAGCTAAGAGACGAGGCAAAGGCACGTCTAAAGGAAATTTTACAGACTTATTTCGAGGCGATTTTAAATAACAAAGAGATCGCAAAACACATCGATAGGATCGTGATCGAGGGGCATACGAACTCCGTTGGTAGCTACATGTATAACCTTGATCTGTCGCAAAAGCGCGCGTATTCGGTGCTAGACTTTATCTACTCATGGAACAAGGACAAGCGCCTAGAGCACTATCTCATCGCTAGCGGGCGCAGCTTTAGCGATCTGGTGATGAAAAACGGCAAAGAAGACCCCGATGCCTCAAGGCGCATTGAGATCAAATTTTCGATCTCGGACAAAGAGTCGATGAAAGAGATGCAAGATTTCTTGGAGCGGCAAAATCAAAAGTATTCAAAAGACTAAATTTAACAGACTCAAGTTTTACGTACTTCGCGACGATCTGATGGACGGCGAATTTAACGGCAACAAGGCTAGAAAGCTAGAGTATTTCCTGCATGCTGGCCTAGGCGGCATAAAGCGCGTCGTTAGCTACGGCTCTAGCCAGTCAAACGCGATGTATAGCCTAAGCGTTTTTGCGAAGATGAAAGGGCTCGAGTTTCACTACGTAGTTTCAAATTTAAACTCAAATTTGGCGGCAAATCCGATCGGAAATTTTAAATTCGCCCTTGAAAACGGGATGAAAATCTACATAGATAAAGATAGGCGGACGCGAGCCAGGGCTTTAGCTTATGAGCTTGCTGGGCTAAAAGAGGGCGAGATTTACGGCGATGATGCTTTAAATTTGATGGACGATTCTGGTAGAAACGGATCAAATTTAAGTAAATTTAATGAAAGACTAGGTTTTACGGATACGAATTTAAGCGCGAAAAATATACCGAATTTGCAATCCGAGATCGCGCCGAATTTACAAAATCTAGGCAGAGAAAATTTGAGTAAATTTGACGAATCGGCAAAGCTTGTGGGTGCAAATTTCGGCGAATTCGTAAGTCATAAAAACTCAAATTTAAAAAAATCAGCAGACCAAACAAGCTCAAATTTACCCGACGCGCAGGATTGCTTCATCGGCGATTCGCTTTTTATAAATGAGGGCGTTTGGCAGCCGCAGGCGGAGACGGGCTTTATCTCGCAGGCTAGGCAGATAGAGCGTTGGGCGGAGGCGGAGGGCAAGACCGTTGATATATTTTTGCCCTCTGGCACGGGCACGTCGGCGGCTTTTTTGGCCAAGCATGTCAAATTTGACGTTTTTACCTGTCCTTGCGTGGGTGACGCGGACTATCTAAAAAGTGAGATCGAGGCGCTGACGCCAAACTCAAAGGTTCGCATTTTGCCGCCGCCTAAGAAATATCATTTCGGCGATCTAAAGCCGGAGCTTTATCAAATTTGGCGCGAAGTATGCGAGCAAACGGGGATAGAATTTGAGCTCATTTACGATCCGGTCGGCTTTTTAACGATGATGGCAAACCCGGGTGCGTTTAAAAACGAGATTTTATACATCCACCAAGGCGGCGCGCTCGGAAATATTAGTCAAAAACTAAGATACGAAAGAAAATTTAAGGAGACGAGATGAAGTTTTTACTCACTAGCAACGAAAATTTTAAGGACTATTTTGCGGCTTTGGTAAACCGCTCAAACGGCGATATGAGCGCGGTTATGCCTGCCGTTTCGCAGATACTGGATGACGTGCGCGCTAGAGGCGACGAGGCACTCTTTGAGCAGATAGAGAAATTTGACCGCTGGAAACCCGACGCAAATAGCCTAAAAATCGGCACTGAAGAGATGCAAAAGGCGTATGACAGCATAGATAGCTGCCTGCGAAACGCGTTAAATTTAGCCTTTGAGCGCATAAAAAGCTACCACGAAAAAAGTCTGCCAAAAACCTGGATGGAGCACGACGAACACGGCGTTTTGCTAGGCGCCAAGTACACTCCGCTAGACCGCGCGGGACTATATATCCCAGGAGGCAAGGCCGCCTATCCTAGCTCGCTTCTCATGAACGCGGTCCCGGCTCTAGTTGCGGGAGTTGGAGAGATCGCAGTCTGCACGCCTGCCGTCGGGGGCAAGATAAGTACGCTGCTTCTAGCCGCCATGCATATCTGCGGCATCAAGGAGGCCTATAAAGTCGGCGGCGCCTCGGCGGTTGCGGCGATGGCCTACGGCACGCAAACGATCAAAAAAACCGACGTCATCACGGGTCCTGGCAACATATATGTCGCGACGGCTAAAAAGCTCGTCTACGGCGAAGTCAATATCGATATGATCGCGGGCCCTAGCGAGATCTGCGTCATCGCCGACGAGAGCGCAGACCCTCGCCACATCGCCGTGGATCTACTCTCGCAGGCCGAGCACGACGAGATGGCCAGCGCCGTGCTCATCACGCCCAACCAAGCCTTCGGCGCGGCGGTGCAAAGGCATATAAACGAGGAAATCAAGACTCTAGCTAGGCAGCCCATCGCGCAGGTTAGTATCGATAAAAAGGGCGCTATCATCGTAGCTAGCGACCTGGATGAGTGCGTGAGGTTGGCTAACGAGCTAGCGCCCGAGCATTTAGAGATCGCGACAAACGACGCGATGGAGCTGGCTAGGCAGATCAGGCACGCGGGCGCGATATTTATCGGGCATTTTACGCCCGAAGCTATGGGCGACTATCTAGCCGGGCCGAACCATACGTTGCCAACTGGCGGTAGCGCGAGGTTTTATTCGCCTCTCGGGGTTGAAAATTTTATGAAGCGCACCTCGCTCATCTCGCTAAATGCAAAAGGCATAAGCGAGCTGGGAAATGCGTGCATGAAGTTAGCCGATGCCGAGGGGCTCGGAGCACATAAGCGTTCGGTCGCGGTTAGGCTCGAAGCTTTGAAATAGCGGCTTGGTTTTTTGGTACTTTTAAATGATTTTACAAATTTCGCCCGTCGATGGACTTTGCGTCCTATCTTGGGACGAAATTTGATAAAAAACATTTAAATTTGCTCAAAAATTCTTTGCCTCAAGTTTGATGTGCGAAATTTGACGGCTTTTATGAAGTGATTTTTCGGACGCTTTTTGAAGGGCTAGTAAAAATAAACACTCACGGACGACCGGTCCGTTACGTTTTATTTTATGTCGCGACTTTAAAAATCATCTCAAGATATAACACCTTTTTGTTTAAAGTTGGTTTTGCCAGTCGATGGACTTCGCGTCAAACGGCTCATACGTCGCCGTTTATGCAAACGGCGATAAGATTTATTGTATCGACGCTATATATGGGCTCGCGACAAACCCGTAGTGCAGGCAGTTAGCGAGCACAACAATAGCTATAAAAATTTATGATTTTTGATATTTTTGATAGTTTTTGGCTTTGCTTTTTCGGTTTGGAGCTCTTATAAAAAGGCTAAAAGGTTATAAGAAATTTTATGAAAATGAGTAAGAAAAGGTGGGTGATATTACTTGTCGCGGCTTTTGTAGCGCCATACTTGATACTTATTTTTTTCTACTACGTAGCACAGAATCAAAACAAATTTGAAAATATCGACAATAGCAACTTTTACCGCTCGCCTGATGGCGAAATTTACGCTGCTATCGCACACAGCGGCAGGTATTTGCTAAAGGGTGCGGACAAAGACAGCTTTCGCGTCTTAAATTTGCCGCACTATTACTACTACTCAAACGTGGCGGCCGATAAAAACAACGTCTACTGCTCAACGAAGACACTACAAGGACTTGATCCTAAAAACACTCGCCTACTTGGCAATGGCTATCTAACTGATGGCAAAATAAGCTACTTTTGTAGCCCAAAAGGCGAGAAACAGCCAGGATTTAACGAATTTATCGCCGTTATGAAAAGCATTGCTAATATTTTTATAAAAAGATATGAGGGCAGCTCTTATTTTTATAAAAACGTACGCATTGATAGCGTAAATTTAGAGCCTATTTTTGACATGGGCTTTGCAAGAGACGGCAGTACGCTTTATTACATGGGCGAAAAGCTAGACGCCGACCCTAGGGGGCTAAAATTTATCAAGACTCTAAACGGTAAAAAAAGCGATTATTTCACAGACGGTAGGAGCGTCTTTTTAGACGGGGTAAAGCTTGACATGAGCTACACGGAGGAGATGAAAGAGATAGCGACCGATCCTTATCAAGAAACGCGCTATCTTTTTGGCCCAAAGACGGGCGCGGTTTTTGCCAATGGGCATAAATTTAGCGAGCAGGCGATGCCGTTTACGCCTATTTACAACGAGGGCGACATATATATCTTTTGGCCTATTTTTGTTGGTAAAGATGGAGTTTATTTTTGGGACAAGAGTAAACCGGGGCTTGAAAAGATCTCAAATTTTAAGCCCAAAGGCAAAATTTACAGATTTTACTCCGATCTATTTGCCGACGATGAAAGCCTTTATTTCTTGCAAAATAGCGAAGAGTGGACTCGTTCTAGGCACGGCAGGCAAGTTAGTGCGCGTTTGGTCGGGTTTTATAGGCTAACTAGCAAAAGCGAGCTTCGTAAGATCGGAGACGTAAACGGCGGCGAGTACGGCGCAGTCTTTGCGGATAATAACAAGAGCTATTTTGTCGGTAGCTACTACGACAGGTTTTATATGAAGGAGGGCGTTTACGAGATAGCAGACCTTAGTGCGGTTGAAATTTTAACCAGGCCGCCGCACTTTCAGGGCAAGAATCTAGAGGCAAAAGATATTTACGAGCTTATAAAAACCGGCGCGCTAGTACCTGCTAGCGGCGAGGAGGTGGCGATATCTCGCATCGAGGTAGAAAAGCCGACCATCATACTTTATATCACATTTGGCATCGCTTTTATCGTTGCGATCATTTTTGGAGTGACAAAAGCTAGAAGCGCAAAAAGAGACTTCATATAAATTTGATGTAAATTTTCAAAACGCCTTTTTGCAGTGGTTTACTCCTTAAATTTAGCCAAAAATTTAAGGAGTAAATTTGACATATTTACTCTTTTTTGTTATTTTAAAGTGAAGCTGAAATTTACAAAAAGGAGAAAAATGATCAAATTTCAAAGGTCTAAATTTAACAACTCGGTGTTTATCCCATCGCTTGTTGTCATATTTTTAATAACGGCATTTGCAGCGATATTTCCAAATTTCTCAAATGAGTTTTTTAAAGGTATGCAAAACTACATCGCGGCCAAATTTGGCTGGTTTTACATCCTGGCCGTCGCCGTCATACTTCTAAGCATCATCATCCTTGGCTTTAGCAAGCTTGGCGAGATCAAACTGGGAGCCGATCACGTAAAGCCGGAGCACAAAAATATCTCGTGGTTTTCTATGCTTTTTGCCGCCGGCATGGGCATCGGACTTGTGTTTTTTGGCGTGGCCGAGCCGCTCATGCACTATCTAAACCCGCCGCTCGGCGACGCGCAAACTATCGCAGCGCAAAAGCTCGCTATGAACATTACGTTCTTTCACTGGGGTATGGGCGCATGGTCGGTCTATGCTATCGTGGCGTTAATTCTCGCCTTTTTCTCGTATAGACACGGCTTGCCGCTCACGCTTAGATCGGCGTTTTATCCGATAATCGGCGATAAAATTTACGGCAAGATCGGCAACGCTATCGACACATTTGCCGTCGTAGCGACGCTTTTTGGCGTAGCGACCTCGCTAGGATACGGCGTACTTCAGGTAAATGCCGGCCTTACGCACGTTTTTGGCCTGCCGACCATGCATATTACGCTTCTTATCGTGCTTTGTTTTGCAGCGACCATCTCGGCGGCTAGCGGCGTGGATAAGGGGATTAAAATTTTATCAAACTCAAACATCGCGCTAGCTATATGTTTTATGTTTTTGATACTATTTTTGGGCGATACGACGCAGCTTTTAAAGTCGTTTGTGCAAAACAGCGGCGACTACGTCTCGACGCTTATTTCAAACACCTTTAACCTCTACGCCTACGAGAGGCAAAACGAGAGCTGGCTTGGCGGCTGGACGCTGCTATACTGGGCTTGGTGGCTATCTTGGTCGCCGTTTGTGGGGCTATTTATAGCTAAAATTTCAAAGGGTAGGACGATAAGAGAATTTGTGATCGGCGTGCTTTTCGTGCCAACCGGCTTTACATTTGCTTGGATGAGCTTTTTTGGCAACTCGGCGATCGCGCTTGTTCAGGGCGGATTTAGCGAGCTTGCAACGACCGTAAATTCCGACTCGGCTTCGGCGCTTTTTATGTTTTTAGAAAAATTTAGCTTTTCAAGCTTGCTAAGCACGATCGCAGTCTTTATGATCGTCATATTTTTCATCACTTCGGCCGACTCAGCGGCGATCGTGATGAACATGCTTTGCTCAAACGGCAAGGACGATACGCCGGTTTGGCAAAAGGTCTTTTGGGGCGTTACAGTGGGCGTCGTGGCGGCATTTTTGATGCTAGCCGGCGGCCTTGGCTCGCTTCAAGCGCTTACTATCGCGACGGCGCTGCCATTTTCCGTTGTGCTTTTGGGTGCGATTTTTGGGCTATTTCGCGCGCTTAGGGTGGACGTTATTAAAAAACAGACAAATTCCTTTAACAATATGCCTATTAGCGAAATGTCAAAGTCTTGGCAGGAGCGTCTAAGCACCATCATCACGCTACCTAGTAAAAAAGACGGGCGTAAATTTATAAACGAAACGGCGGCTAAAGCGTTAGACGAGCTTAGGGCGGAATTTGAGAAAAACGGCCTTAACGCCGAGGTGGTAAAGCAGGAAAATTTTATAAATTTACGCGTAATGTTGGGCGAGGAGACGGACTTTTACTATGGGGTAAAGTTAACTAAAAGCGAGAGCCCCGACTATACGAGAGAACTCGAAGGAGACGACCTGTACTACCGCGCCGAAGTGTATCTAAAAGAGGGCGGGCAGGACTACGATATCCTTGGCTGGAGTGAAGCAACGATAATCAACGACGTAATCGAGCAATACCGCAAACATATGCAGTTTTTGCATATAGTTAGGTAAATTTGCTCTGGGATTTGCAAATTTGGACGCGTTTTTTCTGATGACTTTTGCGGCTATTTATTGCAAATTTGAGCTTGAGGCGCTGCCGGTTTAAGTTAAAATCGGCAGACGTATATCAAATTTATCCGCGCATTTGGGTTGAGATACTTCACATAGGTCGTAAAAGTTACGCGTCCAAATCGCCCGCTGCTAGCAAATTTTAATCAATTTTTTTATATAATTTCCCGTTTTATTAAAGGGTTTATGATGGATAGAAGGACTTGGAGTTCGAAAATAACGTATATTTTGGCGGTTGC
>JBHRQF010000042.1:0-8642 GCA_042645325.1 Campylobacter sp.
GACCGCGAACAAAAGCGTGCCTAAAAATGCGCCGAATCTTAACGAATTGCGGTCGATCTTGTGCGTAAATTTGAGGCTTATGAGCGCCATCAGCGCAGCCGCGATCAAAAATCGCCAAAACAAAAGCGTAAAAACTCCGTTTGTCTTTAGCGTCTGTGCCATCGGTAAAAACGTCACGCCCCAGACCACTGCGATCACGAACAGTGCGAGGTCGGCCTTAAATTCGGTTGATTTTTTCATCTGATTTCTTTAGCTAAATTTAAGGGGCAAATTTAACGCAATTTGACTAAATTCGGGCTTTATCGCGTCAAATTTAAGAGTCGCCGCCACCTTGCTAGCTGGCAAACGGCGATAAATTTAAAGCCAAATTTAAGAGGCGATTTTAAAAAGATTTGCGTCAAAATCACCGAGAGAGTAGTTTTAGAGGCGAATTTATAAATTTGATTTTACGGCGGGTCGGCGCTTTGAACGAAACGCTAAGCAAAACCAGCCAAAATTTAAGCTAAATTTTCCTTTTTAGCGCGCAGGTAGCTGCCTATCTCGCTAATCAAAACTCCGACCAAGATAAGCGCCGCGCCGCAAAGCCTATATGTGCTGATGTCCTCCGCGCCTACGAAATACCCCATCGCTCCTGCGGTTACGGGCTCTAGGGTGAAAAATATCGCCGTTTTAACCGGCGTGGTAAATTTTTGCATAAGTGCCTGCGCGAAAAACGCAAACGCCGTGCCTAGCACGCCCACGACTAGCATCGCTATGATAAACGCCTTGTCCACGACGGGCGCGATTTTAGCGTCCTCAAAAACCAAAATAGCCGCAAAACAAAGCGCGATCAGGGTTAAAATTTCAAAATAAACCATATTTACGAGGTTGCATTTTTGCACTAGGCGGTTGGTGAGCACGATGTGAAACGAATAAGCGCAGGCGCAAACTAGAGCCAAAATTTCGCCTAGGCCAAAACCGACCTTCGTATCGCCTATCATATAAAGCCCCGCCACCGCAAATGCCACGCCCACATACGCGTAGGAGTAAATTTTATGCCTAAAAAGCCCCGCCGCGATAAAAGGCACCAAAGCTACGTTTAGCCCGATGATAAAGGCAACGGACGAGGTATCGGCGTATTTAAACGCGAAAGTCTGACTGACAAATCCCGCGAACAAAAACAGACCCAAAATCACGCCGGGTTTTATATCGGACGCGCTTACGTCTTTTAGCTTTTTGTAAAAAATCGCGCCGGCTATGATCGCCGCTAGCAAAAATCTCCAAAACAAAACGCCAAAAACCCCGTTGGTCGCAAGCGCGAGCGAGGTAGGCAGATAGCCTAGACCAAAGACTATCGCAACAAAAATCATGCCTACGTCGGCGCGAAATTCCAAACTATTTTTCACCGTTTTCCCTTATTTTTACTTAAAAATACCCTGCAGGATCTTCGTGCCTTGCTCCACGGCGCCGCCTCGTAGCGAGCTTTCCTTTTCGCTCATCACGTTAAATAGCCCGTCTAGCGTCTTGCGCGTGATGTAGTCGTTTAGATCCTCGTTTTCCTGCGGGATGTATTCGCCAGCGCCCATGCTAGTAGCGATGCCTTTTAGCTGTTTTGCGGCGTCTGATTTTGCCAGCGCGCTGCCCGCGACGAACGAATTTAGCCCGTTGTACGCGGTAGCGAAGGTATTATCGCTCATCATTTTGGTAATGATCGGCTTAAACACGGCTTGCAGCTTCTGGCTCGAGTTTTGTTGCAAAAACTTAGTAAAGCTGTCCTTGCCGCCTTCTAGCACCTTTTTCACGTCCGCGTCGCTCATATTTTTTATCACGCCCGAAAATACGTCCGCAGCCCCAGGCACGGCCGCGCTTGCAGCGTTATTTATCGAGGTTACTAGCTCGTTTGCCCACTTTTCGCCGCCAACTTTTTTAGCCAAATTTGCAGCCGTTTCCAGGCTCTTTGGCAGCGGGATTTTAGCCGTGGTGTTGTTTAGAAATCCCCCGTTTGACAGCTCCTTAACGGCCGCGTTTAGAGCCCTGCTAACCGCGCTTTTGTAGTCGCCCGAGTTTGCCGCACCCAGTATCTGCGCGCCTTGATTTAGCGTTTCTTTATTTAGCGCGTCCTGCCAGCCTGCCGCCTGCGCCGAAACGGCGAGTAAAACCGCGCATAAAATCAAACTTTTTTTCATCGCTTTTTCCTTAAAGTAAAATTCGGCGGTTATGATATTAAATTTCAGCTTTTAAACGGGTAAATTTGGCCTTTTTAGAGCGAATTTACCCGCATTTTTACGGCACGGCAGGTTAAATTTGCAAATTTAAATCGCAAATTTGAGCCGTGATTTAAGGGCTAAATTTAAGCGCAAATTTATACGGCGCACTCGCCTGTTTGACTCCAAATTTCAGACATCAAATTTAGCCGCAAATTTGAGCGAGATTATCCGCAAGAAGTAAATTTTAAGCTAAAATTAGCCTTTTTGAAAGGATAAAATGGAGCTTTTACTTCTATCTATCGCACTTGCTATGGACGCGGCGGCGCTTAGCATCGCAAACGGCGCAAAATACCGCAATCTCGCGCTATCAAAGATTTTATTTATCGCGTTTGTTTTTGGATTTTTTCAGGCGGCGATGCCGCTTGCGGGCTACTTTTTGGGCGCGGCGTTTGCGAGATTTATCGCGCAGATCGATCACTTTATCGCGTTTGCGGTTTTGGGCTTTTTGGGCGTAAAGATGATCCGCGAAGCCTGTAGAAACGAGCCTGCGCAGGCCGTGAGCCTTGATACAAAGATACTGCTCTCAGGCGGATTTGCCACCAGCATCGACGCGCTAGCCGTGGGCGTGACACTTAGCTTTACGGCTGCGGATATCTGGTTTAGCGCCGCTGTTATCGGGATAGTTTGCTTCGCGCTTAGCGTCACGGCGTTTTACGTCGGTAAATTTGCGGGAGAGTTTTTGGAGCAAAAGGCGCTGATTTTAGGCGGCGCGATCCTCATCGCACTTGGTTTTAAAATCCTAATCACGCACCTTTTAGATCACGGGTTTTTGAGCTAAATTTTAGATTTTGAAAGGGCGCATAAAAACGTTTAGCGAGTCCGCCGCCTTTTAACTACAGTTTTATTACGGCTACGAAATAGCCGATTTTTCGGCTATTAAATCACTTACCGGTAAGCGGATTTTTGCTATTTCCGCCGGTTTTGTATTTTTTGACGACGACGCCTTTTTTGTCAAATTCAAAAACGGTTTTCTCGTCTTTGTTCCCCAAATATCCGACCTTGGAAAACTCATAATACCAAATTTCGCCGTCCCCGAGCTTTTGTTTATTTTGCGGGTATCCGATTATTCGCTCTACGTCGCTTTGTGTGCTTTTGTTTACCACTATTTGCTCCATCGTCGCCTGCGAGATATTCGTGCCTTTTTCCATAGAAAGATAGCTACAACCGCTAAGAGCAAATAAAACCACAGCCGATAAAATCGCTTTTTTCATTTTTTATCCTTTTTAAATTTTGTATATTCTAAGGGGCATTGCCGCCCGCCTTAATTTTGAGCCCTAAATTTACCTAGTCATCTCGTCTACTTTTTGGCTCGCGGCACGGCGTTTTAGTTCGTCCGAGACGGCTTTGCTAACGCATTTTTTGCCGACGGGATTAAATACCGTGCCAAGAGACTTGGCTAGCACGTAGGCGTTGGGTAGACCCACTATCGTGATAGCCTGAGCAAACGCAGAAAGCGCGACGCCAAGAGCTAGCCAAATACCCGCGCAAAGGATGTAGACTATCATCACGACGCCGCTGTAAGCTTTCCACGCCAAATTTTTATCGGCATCCAGCTGAAATTTAGCTTCGCTTATCATCTCTCTCGAAAACGGAGCGAGCAAAAATTTGCCGTATTCCATCAGCCCAAGGCCTATGGGCGCGGTAACGACTAAAAGCGTGAGGACGGTGCCTAAAACGTAAAAAATAAGGGCGACCAACCAGCCAAAGAGCACCCACCAAACGATGTTAAACAATAAACGCATTTATCTCCTTTAAATTTAAGCGTAAAAAGGCGGTAAAACCGCAACTAAAACTCAAGTATATATAATTATATCTGGGCTTAAATTTAGCAATTGTTTAAGGTTTGTAAAGATTTATAAAAGATAGAAGCGAGAATTTCGGTAAATTTAAAATTTACCCTCTACCGCCGTAAAGCACCACAAAAGCGCCAAGCAGGCAAATCGCCCCGCCGATTAAGTCCCATTTGGTAAAGGCTTGCTTTTCTACAAAATGCAGCCAAAGCAGTGATGAGACGATATAAATGCCGCCGTAGACGGCATAGGCGCGTCCGGCGAAGTCTAAATTTACCCGCGTCAAAATATAAGCAAACGCCGCGAGCGACGCTCCGCCGAGCCCCAAAAACAGCGTGCTTTTGCCCAGCCTAAAATACGCCCAAAAGCTAAAGCAGCCCAAAATCTCGAAAAACGCCGCCGCGAAATAAAGCAAGATTTCTTTTAACAAAGTCCGTCTAAATCAATCTCGATGCCGACGGGGCAGTGATCGGAGCCCGTGATATCGCTCAGGATAAACGCGTCTTTTAGACGGTCTTTGAGGCTTGATGAAATGAAAAAATAATCGATTCTCCAGCCGACGTTTTTGGCGCGGGCGTTAAAGCGGTAGCTCCACCACGAATACGCGTCCGCCGCGTCGCCGCGCACGTGCCGAAAGGTGTCGATAAACCCGCATGCGACGACCTCGTCCAGCCACGCGCGCTCGATAGGCAAAAAGCCCGAGGTTTTCGCGTTTGCTTTTGGGTTTTTGAGGTCGATTTCGCGGTGCGCGGTGTTTATGTCGCCACAAAATATCACGTCTTTGCCCTGTTTTACGAGCTCCTGGATGTAGGCTAGAAATTTAGCGTAAAAATCCATCTTGTAGGCTAGGCGCGCGTCGTCTTTTTGGCCGTTTGGAAAGTAGATGTTAAAAAGCACGACATTGCCGAATCTATGCTCCAAAACCCGTCCCTCGTCGTCGTCAAAAAACGCCGCCTTTTGCGTAGCGGAGCTAAATTTAGCTAGGCTCATCACGCCCGAGTACCCAGCGCGAGCTGCCGAATTTACGCTGATCTCGTTAAATCCGAGCTTATAAATCTCGGCGGGCACGTCGCTCTCGCGCACCTTTATCTCCTGAAAGCCCAAAAAATCGGGTTTTTGCTGCTCTAGCCAAGCAAAGCCATCTTTTGCCGCGACCGCGCGCAGTCCGTTTACGTTCCAGCTGATTAACTTCAAATTTTATCCTTTGTTAAATTTGGCGTATTGTATCGCAAGAGCCGTAAAATAAGCTAAAATTTAGTAAAATTAGGATCATTTTAAGGAGTAAAAAATGAAAAAAATCATCGTTTTATCGCTCGCGCTTGCCGCGTTTTTGGGTGCGAAAGAGATAGATACTGCCAAGATATTTTTGTCAGATGTCAAGTCTATGCACGCGTTAAAATCGTTTTTAAAAAAGAATAAAAACGATATCGTAAAGCTAAAACTCAGCTACTGCGTCAATGAAAACAGTATGCAATACTTAGAAGCCGAGGCAAGCAAGCGTAAAGAGGACGAAAACTATAGTCGTCTGGGCGAAAATTTCGTTATGGCAGACGGCAGCAAAATAACCTACGAAGGAAAAAATTACGACTTTGGCGAAGGATATGACGGAGATGTAAACACAGGCATTGAATATGGCGAACTAATGCTGGACGAGCCTAACAGCAATCATCTCAAAAATATATTTTTAAAAGTCGGAAATTCAAATTTTGGGCAAATATACAAATGGGAATACGAATGGCCTAATGAAGAAAGCGAGAGCAAAAAATGTAAATTTGGACAAGTCGTCCTAGACGGCGCGTTTTACGTTTATCATGAAGACGAAAATGAAAATGGTCGAGAAATGTATAAATACAACATGAGACCGGAACTTATGGGAAATGATCCGGGCGATAAATACGATGCCTTTTTTCTCGATCCTATTGCGAAAAAATACTTTAAACTGCTAGAATACAAGTAAATTTAGCGCGATGACGGAGTTAGAGAGGGAGATTTTCGGTCAAATTTTGGGCGAGAAAAAGATGGAAATCATCTTGTTTTTGGCCCAAAATGCAGACGAAAACGGCTTCATAACCGTTAAAATTTCAGATATCTGCGAGCGGACTGATGCTAGCAAGCCCACCGTCACGCAGACGATAAAACTGCTTGAAAATCGCAAAATTTTCGAGCGAGTGAAAAACGGGATTTATAGATTTAAAAATTTAAAAAAGTTGGATAAAAAATGAGGAAAATTTGGATACTCGTTGCCGCGGTCGCGCTCGCAAATGCTGCTATAAACGAGGCTGGGCTAAATGCCTGCATAAACAAAGGCGACGCCGCAAGCTGCGAAAAAACACTCGCTGCGCTAGAAAAAAGCTGCTCGGGCGGCGACGCGCTGGCATGCTACTTTGCCGCGGAGTTTTACGCCAAAGGGCTAACGGGCTACAAGGACGGCGCAAAAGCCTTCGCAATCTATAAAGACGCTTGCGCCGCTGGGAGCGTGGAGAGCTGCTACGAAGAGTCGGTGTTTTATCTAAAGGGCGACGTCGCGCAGCAAAGCTTTGAGCTATCGGGCGAGCGACTCAAAAAGGCCTGCGAGCTTGGCTCCAAACGCGCGTGCAATATACTTGAACTAGCGAAGTGAAGCTGTTTTTGGCTGCATAAAAACGAGCTTTAATGTGCGGCAAAATGCGAGCGCGGGGTTAAATTTTAGCTTCGGCGCGAAATTTTAAATTATTTCTAGTTATTAAATTTGGGTAATTTGCTACAAAACTTCACTTAAATTTTACAAAGCCGCTTGCAATAAATTAGACGCCTTGTGTCTGTTTATTAAATTTGAGAAATTTACGGGTTTTGCTATTTTAATAAAACCCGATTTCGAGCGCCGATTGACTTTGACAAACAGTTTTTGTTTTACATATTGACGGCGTGGCGGGCTAAAAATTTGATAAATTTGGACGGGTTATAGGCGACTAAAAATTTATCGGTTTATATATTTCGGCTTGGTTTTTTATTTGATATTTTTAAAGCTAAATTTAAAAAAGCAGATCCGAATTTGCAACTATTTTTCAGAAATTTTACCTAAAAAGCAAAGATAAGTCGTTCTCAAATTTAACCTGCATGACGACTCCGTCTGCAGCAAAATTCGCATCCAAATTTAACGAAAATGTCGTATTGAAAATGAAGAAATTTGAGTGAATTTTAAAATTTATAGATCGGCGTCCAAGATTGCTTCGGCTTGATAATGCGCAATTAGCGGCTCTATAATCTCGTCGAAAAGTCCCGCCGCCATTATCATATCGAGGCGGTAAAGCGTCAAATTTATGCGGTGATCGCTGATGCGGTTTTGCGGGAAGTTGTAGGTGCGGATACGTCCCGAGCGGTCGCCGGTGCCGACTTGGCTTTTGCGCTCGCTGGTTTCTTTAGCCAGGCGCTCTTCTTCTTGTATCTCGTAAAGGCGCGCTTTTAGCACCTTCATCGCGGCTTCTTTGTTTTTGTGCTGGCTTTTGCCGTCCTGGTTCGTGACGACGATGCCGGTTGGGATATGAGTGATACGCACCGCCGAGTCCGTCGTATTTACCGACTGTCCGCCGTGGCCCGAGCTACGCATAACGTCGATGCGAAGGTCGTTTGGATTTATCTCGATCTCGCTATCTTCGACCTCGGGCATGATAGCTACGGTGACGGCCGAGGTATGCACGCGGCCTTGGCTTTCGGTCTCGGGCACGCGCTGGACACGGTGGGTGCCGCCCTCAAATTTGAGCCTAGAGTACGCCCCCTTGCCCTTTATCAGCAAAATAATCTCTTTAAAGCCGCCCGTGTTGCCCTCGCTTTGGCTCACGATCTCGAATTTATACCCTCGAAGTTCGGCGTATCTGGCGTAGGCGTTAAACAAATCGCCCGCAAAAAGCGCCGCTTCGTCTCCGCCGGTGCCCGCGCGGATCTCTAAAAATACGTTTTTATCGTCGTTAGGATCTTTTGGAAGGAGTAAAATTTTAATCTCTTCTTCGAGATTTTCTTTTTGGGATTCGAGATTTTTGAGCTCCTCTTTGGCTAGCTCGCCAAGCTCGGCATCATCGAGCAGAGCCTTGTTCTCCTCGATGTCTGCGAGAGTTTGCAGATAGGACTTTGCAGCCGAGGCGATATCTTCTAAATTTGATTGCTCTTTTGAGAGCTTGGTCATATTTGCGATATCGTTTGTGATAGACGGATCGCTAAGCAGACGAGAGAGCTCGTCGTAGCGATCCAAAAAAGGCTGCAGTTTGTCGGCTAACATTAAAATTTAGATTAAGCAGATAGTTTGTTTACGAGTTTTGCGAGGCGTCCTACGCGGCGAGAAGCTGTTTGTTTTTTCAAAAAGCCTTTGCTAACGAAGCTGTGGAAATCTTTGTTTGCCACTTTAAACGCGTTTAGCGCTGCTTCTTTATCGCCTGCCTCAACGGCTACGCGCACGGCTTTAGTGATATTTTTAAGCCTAGTGCGGTAAAATCTGTTTCTTTCAGTCCTTTTGATAGTCTGTCTGGCTCTTTTTTCAGAAGATTTATGGTTTGCCATAATGTCCCTTTTGTCATAATTTTAGTTTCAGCTATAAGTTTAATCAGTATGGAACTTGTAAAAAGAAGTGAAAAGA
>JBHRQF010000043.1:0-8561 GCA_042645325.1 Campylobacter sp.
GTAGTAGCCTTTGGGGTGCAAATTTATACCGAAAGTATGCCTCTTGGCGCGCTTCTTGGGCTTTTAGTCATGATAGTTTTGGGCGGTATCGAGTACCGTAAGATCGATAAAATCATGGACAGCGGCCTAGCGATGATGGGCTTTATCGCATTTATCATGCTCGTTGCCGCGGGCTTTGGCTCGGTTTTACGCGAGAGCGGCGGTATCGAGCAACTGGTGAGCTTTGCTAGCGCAGTCGCCGGCGGCAAAATGGGCGGCGCGATACTGATGCTAGCTATCGGTTTGCTCGTTACTATGGGTATCGGCACGAGCTTTGGCACGATACCGATCATCGCGGCGATCTACGTACCGTTTTCGCTATCGCTCGGTTTTTCTCCGGCGGCGATCATCTTGTTAGTCGGTATCGCGGCGGCTCTGGGCGATGCGGGCAGTCCCGCTAGCGATAGCACGCTAGGGCCTACGAGTGGTCTAAACGCCGACGGACAGCACAATCACATCTACGATACGTGCGTGCCGACTTTTATATTCTTTAATATACCGCTACTAATTGGCGGCGTAATCGGCGCGATGATTCTCTAAATTTGGCGGCTCGTCTTTTTCCGCTATACGGCGTTGAAATTTAAATTTTAAGCTCGGCAGACTATATGTCTAACCTACGCTTAAAATTTAAATTCCGCCTTGTCTAGCGAAAAAATACTTTGCCTTCACTTTTTGCGTTCAAATTTGAAGTCAAATTTATAAATTTGAGTTGCCGAGACCCTCATCTTAAAATTTCTAAAAACCATTAATCTTTGCTTGTATACTCTTTTTCGCTACTACCTTCGCGAAGACTAAACTAAAATCAAATTTAAATTTGGAACGTCTTTTGCTTAAGTCATCTTAAAATTCACTTTTCAAAAAGGATAAAGCTATGATGAGATCACTTTGGTCGGGCGTTACGGGACTACAAGCTCACCAGATCGCTATGGATGTTGAGGGTAACAACATCGCTAATGTCAACACAGTCGGTTTTAAATACAACCGTGCAAATTTCGACGACCTTATCTACCAAACTTCGCGTATCGCCACCGCACCGCAAAATCAGCACGGCGGCGTAAATAACATGGAAGTTGGCCTCGGCACGCAGATAAACTCCACTACGAGGATTTTTAAGCAAGGCTCGCTGCAAACCACCGACAAACAAACCGATATCGCGCTTCAAGGCGACGGATTTTTCATGGTGAGCTCAGACGGCGGCAAAACCACCTACTACACCAGAAACGGCGACTTTTCAAGAGACAGCGAAGGTAACTTCGTCGATAACGGCGGCAACATCGTACAAGGCTGGATGAGAGACGAGGAAACAGGAGAGATAGATCCTACTAGACCTATCGGCGATATAAAGATCCCAGTCGGCCTAACCGTGCCTGCGCGCGCTACGACAAACATCGCGCTAAAAGGAAACTTAGACAGCGGTAACGACGTAGGAAATAAAAAGATACCTATCTACAAACTAGACCAGTTTCATAATGGCGTAGATTTAGATAACGACGGAACTATAGCCGGTAGCGAAGTGCACGACGAAAATAACGTCGGTGCAAATAGATTCTACGTAAATAAAAACGGCGAACAAAGGATGACGGAGCGCGGAGCCGATTTAGGAGTATTATTTAACGGAAACGGCGATGCATATAACCTAAGAGACGCTCAGGGAACCGGCGGACAAGGTATATGGGCTAGCTATGCAGACGCCAAAACCGATGGATTAACCGTAGCTGGTGTAGGAGCTGATGGGTCTTTCGCTGCTCCTGGCAAAAAACTCAATATAACGCTAAATGGGAAAAATATAACTGGTGAAAATATACTAACTATCGGCCAATTAGCAGGTATAATAAACGGTAAATATAGCGAAACCGGCGTAGAAGCCAGCGTAGTAAACGGCAATAAACTAGTGCTAACTAATAGAAATAATCTTGGCACTACGGCAAATATGAAAAATATAAAAATGACCGTAAATACAGGTGGAGTTCCTGCAGATGACACAGGATTAACCGATATAAAAATTATAACTGCGTATCAATACGTATATAATAAAACACACGTATCTGCTACGCATGCTTACGACGATACAAAAGAAAGAGAAGTAACCACTACTGAGGATTTACGTGAAGCTATGCAAAGAGATGCAAGAGAATTTACCAACTATGATCATGTGCAAAATCCAGCAGTAACCGGAACTAACCCATTACCGGCAGCAAATCAAAATAACGGCGCACAAGTTATCGTAAACGAACACGGCCAATATCAATTTAAAAATCCTAGCGCTGCAGGCGCCAAGGATATGAATATCTCTGTAACCGGTTTAACAAACGCTACTAAAAACGTAACGGAAAACGTCAAATTTACAGCATCTATGGCGCCTATTTCAGGATCTTTAAGTGCAGGCGGAGCGACTAGGGTAACTGATAGCTTAAATATGGCTG
This sequence comes from Campylobacter sp., assembly GCA_042645325.1. Taxonomy (GTDB): domain Bacteria; phylum Campylobacterota; class Campylobacteria; order Campylobacterales; family Campylobacteraceae; genus Campylobacter_A. The sequence goes on from JBHRQF010000043.1 coordinate 2,463, forward strand.
CCCATAGTTCAAGTACCGATCTTTACGATAGCTTAGGCACAAAACATAACGTAAAAATGGATTTTATAAAACGCGGCTATACAGAAAACGGAGGAACAGAGTGGACGATGGTCATCCAAGTAGCCGAGCCAAACTCTATAAATACCGTAGAACCTAGAAACGTAGTAACCGGTTATGTGAGATTTAACCCCGACGGCTCGCTAGCGACGTATAGTCCTGCCAGTATCACTTTCGGCGCGCAAAACGGTTCGGCTATCGGTCAAAATATCGAGCTAAAATTCGGTACTACGCAGACCACCGACGGACTAACGAGCACCGACAATAACTCAAGCACCGCAGACATCAGCCAAGACGGCTACGCTAGCGGCGAGTTAAACGGTATCAGGATAGATCAAAGCGGAACGCTTGTGGGATCATTTACGAACGGCAGAAGCCTAGGACTAGCGCAAGTGGGCGTAGCTAAATTTGCAAACAATCAAGGCCTAGCCGGCGAAGGCGGAAACCTCTTCTCACGCACGGCAAACTCCGGCGATCCTATCATCGGTGCAGCTCAGACGGCCGGACGCGGTAAGATCTCAGCCTCAAGCCTCGAGATGAGTAACGTTGATCTATCTCGCTCGCTAACTCAGCTCATCGTCGTACAGCGCGGCTTCCAAGCCAACTCAAAAACGATCACGACTAGCGACGAAATGCTAAACACGCTGCTTCAACTAAAATAATTTTACCTCATCGGCTCTCTTTTTGAGAGCCGAATTTATCTTTTTATAATTATTCTATCATTATAATCACATTATGAATTACGAATGGAATTTGATCAAAGAACGGCTAAATGTCGCAAAGCACGGGGTTGATTTTGAAGAAGCTAAAAGCGTATTTGCCGACGAATTTGCGTTAGTGCTTTTTGACAAAGATCATTCAAACGATGAAGAAAGATTTTTAATTTTAGGCATGAGTCAAAAGGAGAGAATTTTACTCGTCGTACATTGTTACCGCGAAAACGATACGATCAGAATAATCTCTTCAAGAAAAGCAACAAAAAGTGAAGCCAAACAATACAAGGAGCGAAAATGAAAAAAGAATACGACTTCTCAAAAGCGATAAAAAATCCGTATGTAGACAAGCAGTTAAAAAAGCAAATTTCGATGAATATAAATGCCGACACGATAGAATATTTTAAAAATATGGCAAATAAAAAAGGCGTACCGTACCAAACGCTCATCAATATTTTTTTAACCGACTGCATGAATAGAAAACTCGATATCGCAATCGTGCAAGGGTAAATTCGCCTAATCATTGGTTATAAAATCAAATTTTTATCGATTTTTAGCTAAATTTACCGCTAAATTTAACTAAATGAGTCAAAAATGCAAGTAACGCTTCTAAACTACACCCCGCTAAACATCTGCTCGCACGCGATCCGCACGTGCTGGCAAAGCTTCGAAAAAGGCGACAACGGCGGCGAAAAAGACGTTGAGCTCATCGAGCGTGTCGGCAATAAATTTAAACACGCCAGCACGCTCGAGCACCTCTCCTACAACTTCTACATCCAAGGCATCTCGCGCGCCTTGCTGCAAGAGCTAGCCCGTCACCGCGTAGCGAGCCTCAGCGTCAAATCAACGCGATACACGCTAAAAGAGCTAAAAAAAGAGGCTAAATTTGAGCCTGGCGACTTTGAGCGGGCGGCGAGATTTATAGTATTAACGGGCGACGAAACGGTCGATAACGCAAGCATCAAAGCGCTAGAAAACCTGCGCGAAATCCTCGCTAACACGACAAAAAGCCTCGATATCGTCAAATACTGCCTACCTGAGTGCTACAAAACAGAGCTCACGTGGAGCGTAAACGCGCGTAGTTTGCAAAATTTCCTCTCGCTTCGCAGCTCAAAATCAGCGCTTTGGGAGATCAGAAACCTCTCGCTAAAGCTTTACGAATCGCTGCCGCAGGAGCATAAATTTATCTTTGAAAATCACGTAAATCAGGAATAATAGAGCGCTTTGTGCCGCCTGCAAGCTACAAACAAATGTCGTGTGTAAATTTTATTTGAGGCAAAATCAGGAGCGATAAATGGGACTATTTGATATTTTTAAAAAGGATGAATTTGACGTCGACGTGCGCCCGGACGGCATTTTCATCGGCGGCGTAAACTGCGAGTTTGATCTAGCTAAGTTTAACGAAGCCCTAGGTCAGTCGCGCGTGATCGATGACGGGGAGGGCAAAAGCCGCTATTTTTGGGATGAGGCGGGGATTTTTGCCTTTGTGCGCGCAGGAGAGCTTGCAGAACCGAGGCTTTCCGAGATAATTTTGATGCTTGAGGTCGCAAAGGGCGTGCAGCACGAGGTTCCGCACAAGCTCTACGGCGGCGCATTCACGCTTGAGGGCAGGCCGCCTCTTGAGGCCGTGCCAGAGCAGGAGCTGCGCAGCGCATATATATTTTTGGAGCTTAGCCTGGGCAAATTCGAAGTTTCGCTAGCTCTCGCCGAGGCCGTGCAGGAGTGCATAGGCGCGATGGACTTTGCCGAGCGCTTCGCTAAACGCGACACCGACGAGATCGCAGACATCGTGCGAGCTGCGAAAATGCCGATAGGGCGCGTCTGCATCAATCAAAAAGAGAAAAAGGTAAAGCGCAGGCCGAGCGATAAATTTAAGCTTCCGTGCGCGACGGGCGAGACGCTAGCGTTTAAAAATTTCAATTTCAAAATCGCCGTGATGAACGAGCTGATGTATGAAAAAGCCCTGCTGGAGCCCAAATTTGACGTATTTGAGTACTGCGAGGAGCGCGGCATCGATCCGTACGCGGACTTCGGCGCGCTGCCGCAAGCCAAAAAGTGGTTCAAGGACTATCCGGTTCCTGCAAATTTGGCGGAACAGGTGAGCGAGCTCTATCTTGACGGCGGAAACAAAATTTACCTGCAAATCGCGCCTGATTGGGATGGCGAGGACGAGCTTTTCGACATCAAAAACATTGATGCCGCCGAGCTTGCGCCATTCGTTAATCTTAAAAAAATCGAGACGACCGGCATCGGCATATCTAAAAAGGCGCGAAAAGTCTGCGCAGATGCGGGGATTACGGTAGTTGATTAGGCGCAAAAATAAAATTTAAGCCATCAAATTTTGCGCTAAAAATAGCAAAATTTGAGCTTATTTTAAGCGCAAATTATTCGCATGCGTTAGCGCGATAGCGATGGCATCGGTGATGTCAAGCGGCTTGATCTCCTTCGTGATACCGAGAATTTTTTTAACCATAAAGGCTACTTGCTCTTTATCGGCCTTGGCTTTGCCCGTGACGGTTTTTTTGACCTGAAGCGGCGTATACTCGGCAAAATCGCCGTGAAGCTGCAAAATTTTAAGACTCAGCGCCCCTCGAAACTGCGCGAGCTTCAAAACCGTTTTTGGATTATAAGCGAAAAATATGTCCTCGATCGCCACTTCGTCAAATTTGTGATTTTTAAAAATCAGATCAAGTCCCTCGCAAAGTTCGGTGATTTGATACTGCAAAGAATTCGGTTTTATTTTGATTAGTCCCGCCTCGATCAAAACAGTTTTCACGGGCGTCTTTTCGACGATCGCATAGCCGCAATTTCGCGATCCCGGATCGATTCCTAAAATTTTCATCTCATCCTTTTCAACGGTTTTTCACGCTTTTTTCACGGCGTGAAAAACGAATTTCAACGCCATTTTAACAAATTTAAGATAAAATCTAGAGAATTAATCTTAAAGGCAAAAATTTGGTCGCAAACGAGGTTTTGGAGCTACTTTCCAAAGAAATTTTACCGTCGGAATTTGAATGCTACATCAAGCAGCTTAAATTTAACGAAAAAAGCTCAAATTCGACAAATATCATATTTAACGCGCCAAACGAGATTATCGCCAAATTTATCCAGACCAAATACGCCTCCAAAATCGCTCATCTTTTTGAAGTAAAAACCGGACAAAAGCCCGTAATCAACGTCCTAGCCGCGACCAAAACGCAAAGCAAACCGGCTAAAAAAGTGGACGTCAAAGAGATAAAAGCGCAAAGCAGCCTGCTAAATCCAAGCTACACTTTTGAAAATTTCGTCGTCGGCGACTCAAACCAATTCGCATTTTTAAGCGCGAAAGCTGTATCCGAGCAACTGGGTAAAATTTACAATCCCCTTTTCATCTACGGTCCGACGGGACTTGGCAAAACTCACCTTTTACAATCGGTCGGAAATTTTTGCCTAAACGGCGGTAAAATGGTTATTTGCGTAACAAGTGAGCAGTTTATCACGGACTTTACTTATAACCTTAACAACCACTCGATGGAGCGATTTCGCGAAAAGTACCGAAACTGCGATGTTTTACTCATCGACGACGTGCAGTTTTTAGGAAAAACCGATAAAATCCAAGAGGAATTTTTCCACACGTTTAACGAGCTTCACGCTAAAAACGGCCAGATCATGATGACCTCGGACCGCCAGCCAAAGCTGCTAAAAGGCTTTGAAGATAGGCTAAGAACGCGTTTTGAGTGGGGTATCATCGCAGATATCACGCCGCCGGAGCTTGATACTAAAATCGCAATCATCAAGAAAAAGTGCGAATTTGATAAAATTTACCTCGACAAAGATGTTATAAACTACATCGCAACGAATATGGGCGATAACATCCGAGAAATCGAAAGCGCGATAATAAATTTAAACGCTTACGCAAGGCTAATGAGGCAGGAAATCACGCTAGAGTTTGCTAAAAACATCCTGCGCGATCAGATAAAAGAAAAACGCGAAAATATAAACCTAGAAAATATAGTTGAAATCGTGAGCAAAGAGCTAAACATCAAACCAAGCGATATGAAAAGTAAATCCCGCTCGAAAAATATCGTCGAGGCTAGACGCATCGTGATATATCTGGCTAAAAATTTGACGCCAAACTCGATGCCGCAGATCGCTCAGTTTTTTAACATGAAAGATCACTCGGCCGTAAGTCATAGTATCAAAAAAATAAACGAACTAATAGAAACGAATGAATATTTTAAAGTTCGCGTCGAAGAACTAAAGAATAAAATTTTAACCAAAGAGTAAAAACGTGAATAAAAGTGAAAAAATAAGCAGTTTTTTTAACGCTGCAAATGCCCTATTTAAAGCAAATAAAAGCAGTTTTAAACTTTTCACGCCCCCTACTAATGCTACTAAAAGAAATTTAAAAACAAAAGGAAAAAAATGAAAGTCGCCATTAATAAAAACGCTTTAGAAAGCATCGTAACAAATAGCAATTCTTACCTAGAGAGAAAAGATCTAAGCGCTATAACTTCGCATATATTTATCGGAGCTAAAGACGGTATCTTAAACATCAAAGCAACAGACCACGAGATCGGTCTAGCCTATAAGCTCTCAAACGTCAAAATCATGGACGAGGGAAACGCTACTGCAAACGGTAAGAAATTACTTGACATCATAAGAAGCCTAAAAGACGAAGAAATCACACTAGAGACGGTAAATAACTACCTCTACATAAAACAAAAAAACTCAAAATATAAGCTTCCAATGTATAAATTTGAGGATTTTCCAAATTTCCCGACGATAGAAAATAAAAATAAATTTGAAGTCGACGCCGTAATGCTTGGACGAAGTTTAAAGAAAATTTTTACAAGCATCGACAATAATAACCCTAAATTTGAGCTAAACGGCGCACTTATAGACATCAAGCAAAACTATATAAATATCGTCGGTACCGACACGAAAAGGCTTAGCGTATTTAGATTTGAAACTCCGACTCAAAGCGAATTTTCGCTAATAATCCCGAAAAAAGCTATTAGCGAAATACAAAAGCTATTTTTTGATAAGATCGAAATTTACTACGACGATACGACTCTGATCGCTCAAAGCGCAAATTTCGAGTTTTTTACAAAGCTGATAAATGGCAGATTCCCAGACTACAACAGAGTAATCCCGCAAGAGATAAAGAAAAGACTAAGACTAAGTAGAGATAAGATGATAGAAGGCATCAAAACAGTCTCAATCATCTCTGAGAGCACAAAAATTGTATTTGCGCCTCAAACCATAAATTTTGAAAGTATAGTCGAAGATAACTCTGAGGCTAAAACAACGATAGAATTTGCAACCGGACTAGAAGAAGAAATCTACG
>JBHRQF010000044.1:0-8489 GCA_042645325.1 Campylobacter sp.
TTATCGATGTATAGGGCGTTTTTTAAGAGATTACTGGACATTTGCGGCGCGATTTTTTTGATCGTGCTTACGTTGCCGATTATGGCGGTCGTCGCGGTTTTGATCTATTTTAAGGTTAGTAAGGACGTCATTTTTACGCAGGTGCGCCCGGGCTTGCATGCTAAAATTTTTAAAATTTACAAATTTAAAACGATGAGCGACGAGCGCGGCGCGGACGGCGAGCTACTGCCCGACGAGATGCGCCTAAGCGGCGTCGGCAAGACCGTTAGAAGCCTCAGCCTTGATGAGCTGCCTCAGCTTTTTAACGTGCTAAAGGGCGACATGAGCTTCATCGGGCCGCGTCCGCTTTTGGTTGAGTACCTGCCTCTTTACGACGCAGAGCAGGCTACCCGCCACGACGTGAGGCCCGGCATCACGGGCCTAGCGCAGGTAAACGGCCGCAACGCGATCAGCTGGGCGGAGAAGTTTAAATTTGACGCGAGATACGTCCGCGAGCTTAGCTTTGCGCTGGATGTTAAAATCGCGATTTTAACCGTGCAAAAGGTGTTAAAACGAAGCGGCGTGAGCAAAGAAGGCATGGCTACGACGGAGAAATTTAATGGCCGCAACTAAAATTTACGTTTACGGCTTTAGCGGACACGGAGCCGTCGTAGCAGACGTGGCTAGAGCGTGCGGATACGGCGAGGTCGTGTTTTTGGATGACTCCAAATTTGACGGTAAAAGCGTGTTCAAATTTGACCCGAGTCTGGAAAAAGCGGACGTGATCGTGGCTATCGGAGATAATAAAATCAGACGTATCCTGCAAGAAAGAGTAAAAAACGCTGGCTTTGTCTTAGCAAATTTGATCCATCCAAGCGCGGTAGTAAGCGCTAGCGCGCAAATAGGCGAGGGCGCGGTCGTCATGCCAAATGCCGTCATAAACGCGCGCGCTGTAATAGGCGAGGGCGCGATAATAAACACGGGCGCGATCATCGAGCACGACTGTGAGATCGGAGATTTTGCGCACGTTAGCCCAAACGCGGCGCTAGCAGGCGGCGTGATCGTTGGCGCAAACACGCATGTAGGCATAGGATCTTGCGTCATCCAGTGTGTAAAAATCGGCGCAAACTGCATAATCGGAGCGGGCAGCGTCGTAGTACGAGATATCGCAGACGGTAGCGTCGCCTACGGTAATCCCGCTAAAGTTAGGCGAAATTTGAGCTAAATTTGAGAGCTAAAATATCGCTCGTCAGATTTGCGCTCGCAACGACAAAAGAAAATAGATAAAATTTAGCCAAGTCCTTTGCGGCGTCAAATTTGCCGTTTAAAACGAATTTTGACGCAAAATTTAACAAAATCCCCATTTTCTACGGCCTAAAAGCAAATTTAAACGAGTTTTTATAAAAATATTTAGATTTTAAGTGCTACAATGCGTAAATTTCTTTAAGGAATAATAATGCAAAGAATTTTCCTAAGCCCGCCACACATGAGCGGCAAAGAGCAAGAGTATATAAACGAGGTTTTTAAGAGCAACTACATCGCGCCGCTTGGCGAATACGTGAATAAATTTGAAGCGAGCGTCTCAAGCTACGCGGGAGCGCCCGATGCTTTGGCGCTAAATTCCGGCACGTCGGCGATCCACTTGGCGCTAAGGGTGCTTGGTATTGGCGCGGGAGATGTGGTGCTAGCCTCTACGTTTACCTTTATGGCGTCCGTTAGCCCGGTACTTTATCAAGGTGCTACGCCTGTTTTTGTCGATAGCGACGAAAGCTGGAATCTAAGCCCCGAGCTACTAAAAAAGGCGATCGCAAATTCGCCTAAAAAGCCAAAAGCGCTCGTCGTCACGCATCTCTACGGTCAGGCGGCAAAGATGAAAGAGATCTGCGAGATCTGCGAACAAGAAAACATCGCCGTCGTCGAGGACGCGGCCGAGGCGCTGGGCGGCTTTTTGAACGGCAAGGCGCTGGGTACGTTCGGACGGCTAGGCGCATATAGCTTTAACGGCAACAAAATCATCACCACAAGCGGCGGCGGTATGCTAGTGGGCGAAAAAGAGCTCGTCGAGAAGGCGAGATTTTATAGCACTCAAGCTAGAGAGCCGTTTTTGCACTACGAGCATAAAGACTACGGCTACAACTACCGCCTGAGCAACGTCCTAGGCGCGATCGGAACGGCGCAGATGGAGGTGCTCGAGCAGCGCGTGATAAAAAAACGAGAAATTTTTGAAAAATATCAAAAAGAGCTTCCCGAGCTTGAGTTTATGCCTGAGATCGCAAATTCTCGCGGCAACCGCTGGCTAACAACCGCGCTGTTTAAAGAAAAAGGCGCGCATCTACGCGTGATAGACGCACTCGCTAAAGAAAACATAGAAAGCCGTCCGCTTTGGAAACCGATGCATATGCAGCCGGTGTTTGAAGGGGCGCTAGCGTTTACTGACGGGACTAGCGAGGAGATGTTTGCGCGCGGTATCTGCCTGCCTAGCGGCACTGCGATGGGGGACGAGGAGTTTGCGCGAGTGGTAAAAATCGTAAAGGAAAATTTATAAATGTTTAAGGCGACGAAGCTAAAGCGGCTTGCGTTTTTTCTAACCTTTGACATCGTGATATTTGTCGCGTCGTTTTATCTGGCGTATCTGCTTAGATTTAGCGGCGTGCTGCCTGATTATTTTAGAGGCGGACTGGTCGCGGGCTGCGCTACGATGGTGGTTTTAAAGCTATTTTTCATGTGGCTTTTTAAAATTTACAAGGTGCCGTGGAGATTTTTCGGACTAAACGAAGCGAGGAAAATTTTCCTCGTTCATCTTTGCGCGATCGTCTGCTTTTGGATCGTTTATTTTGCGATGCCTGCAGTTTTTAACCCGTTTCCTCGAAGTGTCGTTTTTATAGACTTTATCATCTCGTGCCTGCTAATCGGAAATTTAAGGATTGCCAAGCGTATGTTTTTAGATTTTTCTAAAAAGCCGCATACCGGCGAGCCTTGCGTCGTTATCGGCGCTACGTCAAAGGCGCTTCACGTTTTAAAAGGGCTTAGGCAGGGTTATATCGACCTTTATGCCGTGGGCGTAGTAGACGGCAGGAGCGATCTAGTCGGCACTTACTGCGACGGATTTTTAGTGCAGCCAAAGAGCGAAATTGCAAATTTGATCAAAGAATACAACGTAAAAACCGCTATCATCGCGCTAGCTCTGGGTCAAGACGAGCTAGCCGAGCTTTTTGACGAGCTTACGGCTTACGGTATCCGCGATATCAAGATTTTTTCTATGTTTGGTACCGGCAAGGACGCGATCAAAGATATCTCGATCGAGGATCTGCTAGCTAGAAAGCCAAAAGACCTAGATAGCAGCGCGGTGGAGAAATTTTTAGGCGGTAAGGTCGTTTTGGTTACGGGTGCGGGAGGTAGTATCGGTAGTGAAATTTGCAAGCAGTGCCTAAAATTTGGCGTTAGCAAGCTAATCATGATCGATCACAGCGAGTTTAATCTCTATAAAATCGGCGAGATAACTCACAGCGACAAAACCGTAAGCAAGATGATAAATATCGTAAACGAAGCGGACTTGCGCGCGGTGTTTGAGGAGTTTAAACCGCAGATCGCGATCCACGCTGCAGCTTATAAGCACGTGCCGCTTTGCGAAGCAAACCCTAAAGCCGCGGTCGTAAATAACATAATCGGCACCAAAATTTTGATCGATCTATCTATCGAATACGGCGTTAGCAAGGTCGTGATGATCTCATCGGATAAGGCTGTGCGCCCGACAAACATCATGGGTGCGACTAAACGCGTGTGCGAGCTTTACGCGCTAAACTCGAATTTGCCAGCTAAAACCGAGATCGTCGCGGTGCGTTTCGGTAACGTTCTAGGCTCAAGCGGCAGCGTAATACCGAAATTTAAAGAACAAATCGAAAATAATAAACCGCTAACCGTCACGCATCCTGATATCACGAGGTATTTTATGCTGGTTTCCGAGGCCTGTCAGCTCGTGCTTCAGGCTGCCTCGATAGCAAAGGGCGGAGAGCTTTTCGTGCTTGATATGGGCGAGCCGATAAAGATCGCCGATCTAGCTAAAAAGATGCTGATTTTATCAAACAAAGAGCACCTGGGCGTCGAATTCGTGGGTCTTCGTCCGGGAGAGAAGCTTTATGAGGAGCTTTTAATAAACAAAGACGACGTAAAAACCGAGTTTCAGTCTATTTTCGTGACGCACTCGGGCGAATACGATGTGGCCAAACTAAACGAACAAATCGAAAATTTAACGCACGCGGACGACATTGCGGCGGGACTCAAAGAGATCGTGCCTGAGTTTAATCACGCTCTAAATAAGGAATAAATTTGACCTTACAAGATATACAGAGGTTTTCAGAGTTAAGATACAAGGCTAGAGCCTACATATGCTATCTTTTTAGTAAAAATTTGCCAAATAGACTGCCGGGGGTAAACGCTGAGTCGATAAAAAGCGGCTTTGATAAAATGGCGCACGAGATAGAGGGCTTTGACGCGTTTTACGTGCTTGACGCAAACGGCGTGCAAATAGGCGACGCCGTGAGCCTAAACGAAAAATACAAAGCCGGCGGCGGCGAAAACTGCAGCAATAAGTCTTATTATTACACCGCGGTGCGCGAGAAGCGCTGCGTGTTAAGCGACCCGTACCCGTCCTCGCTCACGGGCGAGCTGTGCGTGACGGCGTCCACTCCGATATATGACGACAAAGGGGAGCTAAAATTCGTCGCGTGTATCGACGTTTCGCTAGAAAATATCCTAGCCATCGTCTCTCACGGCAAGCTAGAGAGCTACTTCGGCAAATTTCTAAAGGTCGTTTACGCCGCGTTTTCGGTCGCGCTTTTTATCATAGCCTTGTTTTTGTTCGCCGACGCGCTCAAGGGGCTTTTGGCTAACGATCTTTTAAATATCGAAGTAGAAAAGATGTTTGAGCACACGATCGTGCTGACGCTGGCGCTTGCGATCTTTGATCTGGTTAAAGCGATATTTGAAGAAGAGGTGCTGGGTAAAAGCAAGCGCGGCGAGGATATGGAAAACAAAACGATGATTAGATTTATCGGATCGATCATCATCGCGCTTGCGATCGAGGCGCTGATGCTCGTATTTAAATTTGCCATCACGGCACCAGATCACATCATAAACGCGATCTATCTCATCGGCGGCGTTGCGATGCTGATGGTTGCGCTTAGCGTTTATCTTTTTGCTACAAAGCAAAGGAGCTCGCATTGATCGGCATCATCGACTACGGAGCGGGAAATTTAAGAAGCGTTTTAAACGCGTTTGAGAGTTTAAATTTAAAGGCAGGACTGGCGGTTCGCGGCGGGGAGCTGGGTAAATTTGATAAGATTATTTTGCCAGGAGTCGGAGCTTTTGGCGAAGCGATGCAAAAGCTAAAAGATAGAGATTTTATCCCCGCGATAAAAGAAGCCGCAGCCGGCGGAAAGCCGTTTTTAGGCATTTGCTTGGGTATGCAGCTACTTTTTGAGCAAAGCGAGGAGTTTGGCGTAAATGAGGGGCTTGGGCTCGTAAAAGGGAGAGTTGTTAAATTTGACCCATCCAAATTTGACGCTCCGCTAAAGGTGCCTCATACGGGGTGGAATACGATAAATTTTACCAAACAAATGCCGATAAATAAGGGCTTGGCTGTTAGCGAGTATTTGTATTTCGTGCACTCTTATCACGTAGTTTGCGAGGAAGATGCGGCGCTTGGCTTTACAGAGTACGGCTATAAATTCGTGAGCGCGGTATGCAAAGATAACATTTTCGGTTTTCAGCCGCACCCCGAAAAGAGCCATGAGACGGGACTAAAAATTTTACAAAATTTCGGAGAGATGTGATGGAAATTTTCCCTGCGATAGATTTAAAAGAGGGTAAGGCGGTTCGGCTTTTTAAAGGCGAGATGAATAGTGCGAAAATCTACTCGGACGCGCCGTGGGAGCTAGCCAAAAGATTTGAAGATATGGGCGCAAAGTGGCTTCACGTCGTCGATCTTGACGGGGCGTTTGCGGGTGAAGCGGTAAATCTAAAAACCGTAGAAAAGATCGCAAAAGCCGCAAATTTGCAAATCCAAATCGGCGGCGGGATACGCGATGAGGCGCGAATAAAAAGCTACCTTAGTAGCGGCATAACGCGCGTTATCTTGGGCTCGGTAGCGCTAAAAGATCCAAGTTTTACTAAAGAAATGGCGCAAAAATACCGCGTCGCCGTCGGCATAGACGCAAAAGAGGGCTTCGTCGCCGTGCAAGGCTGGGCGGAGGTGTCGCAGATGAGGGCGACCGAGCTAGCGCGTAAATTTGCCGGAGCCGGAGTCGAAGCGATAATCTGCACCGACATCTCAAAAGACGGCACTCTTAGCGGCGTGAACGTAGAGTTTACTTCGCAAATCGCAAAGGCAAGCGGCATAAATACGATCGCAAGCGGCGGCGTAAAAGATATCTCCGATATCGAGGCGCTAATGCGCGCGGGAGACGTCTATGGCGCAATCGTGGGTAAGGCGTACTACGAGGGGACGCTCGATCTAAAAGAGGCCTTTAAGCTGGGCCGCTAAAATTTTAAAGTAAATTTAAATATAAAATTTGCTAGAATTGGACATTTTTTAAAAAAGGATACGATTGTGAAAATACTAGTAGTCGACGACAGCTCTACTATGAGAAGAATCATAAAAAACACCTTACAAAGGCTCGGGCATCAAGAAATTTTAGAGGCCGAGCACGGAGTAGAAGCGTGGCAAATTTTGGGTCAGCACAGTGATATAAACGTGCTTATCACCGACTGGAATATGCCTGAAATGAACGGCCTTGAGCTAGTAAAAAAAGTCCGCGCCGAGGCAAAATACGTCGATATGCCTATCATCATGGTAACGACCGAGGGCGGTAAAGCCGAGGTCATCACCGCGCTAAAAGCAGGCGTCAATAACTACATCGTAAAGCCGTTTACGCCGCAAGTTTTAAAAGAAAAACTTGAAGACGTCTTGGGCTAAAAGAGCGTAAATTTGAAAGATAAATTTTACGAGCTTGAAGTTCTTTGCTCGCAGGAGCTTCGCGAGCTTTTCGAAGATCTTGTTTTTTCTTTGGGCGTTACTTGTACGCAGGAGACTGCCGGCGGGTTTATCGTCCGAGATGAAGACGAGCTAGACGAAGTGGAATTTGGTCTACAAGAATACGCAAAGTCTCTACAAGATGCGCTTGGCCGCGAGATCGAATTTAGGATAACAAAAAGCCAAAAAGAAAATAAAGACTGGTTAAACGAATACAAAAAAAACGTAAGACCGATAGAAATCGGTAAATTTTATATCCACCCAAGCTGGGAAGAGTCTAAAGACGGGTTTGAAAACATCATCATCGACCCCGCTCTTGCCTTTGGCTCGGGTCACCACGAGAGTACGAGCGCTTGTATAGAGTATCTGCAAAAATATGCTGCAAACGGCATGAGCGCGCTTGACGTGGGCTGCGGAAGCGGTATACTAAGTATCGCTCTAGCAAAGTTAGGTTGCGTCACGGATGCCTGCGATACTGACGAGCAAGCAGTGCAAAGCTCGCAGAAAAACGCCGAGCTAAACGGGGTTAAATTTAATCAAATTTGGACCGGTTCGGTGGCGAATTTGGATAAAAAATACGACGTCGTCGTCGCAAACATTATCGCCGACGTGATACTAATGCTAAAAAATGATCTGATAAATTTGCTAAAAGAGGGCTCGTATCTCGTTTTAGCAGGCGTTTTGGATAAATACGAAACGCGAATTTTAGAGGCTTTTTCGTCGCTCAAACAGGTAGAAAGTCAAACCAAAAACGAGTGGAAAAGCTTCGTATTTCAAAAAGCTTAAAATAATTTAAGGAACATAATGGATAACAGAAAAAACGATGATAAAAATTTAAATAACGGCGGAAATAATTTTTTTAATAAAAATCCGATTTTGATTTTCGCCATTTTTGCTATCGTGATAGTGATAGCATTTCGCGGGCTCGGAGGCGGCGAGATGGATGGCACGCTACTAGGACAGAGTGCGGCCGGCTCGAAAAGCACCTCATACTCCGAGATAAAAGAGATGATAAAAAACAAGCAAGTAGCGCAAGTAGGCATCTCCGAAACCTCGATAAAAGCCGTGGATAACGGCGGCAGAACGTACTTTGCCAAAAGGGTCAACGATCCGACGCTAGTGCCGATTTTAGAGGAGCAAAAGATCCCTTATGGAGCGTATAGCGAGACAAATTGGTTTACCGAAATGCTCTTTTCGTGGGTGCTTCCTATTTTTATTTTCTTTGGTATTTGGATGTTTTTGGCTAGCCGCATGCAGCGAAATATGGGCGGCGGTATCCTTGGAATGGGAAGCTCTAAAAAGCTCGTAAATTCGGAAAAACCGAAGGTTAAATTTGCCGACGTAGCGGGCGTGCAGGAAGCAAAAGAAGAAGTTAAAGAGATCGTGGATTTTCTAAAGCATCCGGATAGATATATAAATTTGGGCGCGAAAATCCCAAAGGGCGTGCTTTTGGTGGGACCTCCTGGTACAGGTAAAACTT
>JBHRQF010000045.1:0-8370 GCA_042645325.1 Campylobacter sp.
GTTTGCATAGTTTCTGTCATATAAACTCATTTTTTCTCCTTTTTAAATTTTGACGCAAATTTAGCCAAAAATAGGTAAATAAAATATAAAAAATCGCTGAATTTGGCGCGCAAAAAGCAATTTAAATTTTTTTGACGAACTTTGAAACGTTTTTGATATAATATTTTAAAAAATTGTCAGGAAAATACAATGCAAGAAATTTTAGACGGCGCCGTTAAATTTATGGAAGAAGATTTTTTAGAACACAAAGAGCTTTTTGAAAGCCTGGGTGAGAAGCAGACGCCGCACACTCTTTTTGTCGGCTGTATCGACTCGCGCGTCGTGCCTAGCCTCATAACAAACACGATGCCGGGCGACCTAGTCGTCGTGCGAAATATCGCAAATATAGTGCCTCCATACCGCAAAAGCGAGGAGTTTTTGGCTACGACCTCGGCGATCGAGTACGCCTTGCAAACGCTAAACGTACAAAACGTCATCATCTGCGGGCACAGTAACTGCGGCGGCTGCGCGGCTTTGTGGATGGACGAGGCTAAATTTAGCAAAACGCCAAACGTAAAGCGCTGGCTAGATCTACTAGAGCCCGTAAAAAAGCGCGTACAAAAGCTTTTCGGCGACAATATCGCAAAAAGAGAGTGGCTAACCGAGCGCTTAAGCCTCGTAAATTCGTTTGAAAATTTACTGAGCTACCCCGACGTCAAGGCTAAATTTAGAGACGGAGAGTTAAAAATTTACGCCTGGCACTACATAATAGAAACGGGCGAAATCTACAACTACAACTTCGTAACAAAGAGCTTTAAACTGCTAGGAGTCGAGAAATGAGAAAAATTTTAGCCGCCGTTTTCGCACTTTGCTTTAGTTTAAATTTGCTCGCAAATACAGCAAGCGACGATCTAAACGCGACAGACATCCTAAGCGTCGTAAATCAAATCAACGCAGCAAACGCGCAGATCGCCGTTATCAAGGCGCAGTCCGCCGAAAATAACGAAACCGCCGATAAAAACGTACTTTTTAGAACGGTCCTAGAAAAAAAAGAAAAACTGATCGAGCAGATCCCCTATCTCGTCATGCAAATCGAAATCGACGAGGAGCAGGTGCAAAATTTCAAACAAGAGATGCAAGAGTTAGAGACGAAAACCAAAAAGCTAAAAAACTCTAGCAATCAAAATTTATACGTCAAAAATATGCTCGAGCTCGAGCGTATGCGGCTTGATGAGCTATTTTACTCCTCGCTTTTAAATTTGGAAAATATCTTTAAAGAGGGCGGCAAAGCCGTAAACGTCAAACTTGCCGTCGAGAAGACGCTGCTTAGCTTTCAGACGGAGTTTTACGCACAGTTTAAGGCTTTTAAAGACTCGTTAAGCGAAGAAGTAGCCCTAGCGCACAAAGGTGAACTAGACGCGCTAGAAGCGTACAAAAAGACGCTGGAAGAGATACTCTACTATCTGCGCGATAACGCCGAGCTGCTCACGTCAAACTACATCATCTCGGAGCTAAATTTAAAAACCGCGATAGATTTTATCAACGAAAAGGCCTCGTTTACGAGCAAATTTAACGTTGGCAAGGCTGCGATTATATTCGTAGTATTTTTGTTTTTCGTCTCGTTTACGACGCTACTTAGTAAGCTCACGCTGTGGGCGTTAATGAAATTTTTCGTCAAGCACGACTCGGATAGACAGACCAAAGGGCGCATCGTCGAGATTATCAAACGCCCGATGTTGCTCACCCTCATCGCCTACGCGATAGATATCTGCGTCTCGATCGCGTATTATTCGGCTCCTATGCCGATAAAATTTGCAAATTTCCTCACTATCACTTTCGTCATCGCCGTCACTTGGCTCATACTTAGCGTACTAAACGGCTACGGCATGGTGCTCATCAACGAACTCACCAAAAAAAGCGGGCGCAAAGAGGTGATAAATTTGATCCTAAAGATCATCTATTTCATCATCTTTGTTATCGCGCTACTTATCGTGCTTAGCAAGCTCGGATTTAACGTCAGCGCCATCATCGCCTCTCTTGGTATCGGCGGCCTCGCGGTAGCTCTTGCGACTAAGGACATCTTGGCGAATTTCTTTGCTTCCGTCATGCTGCTCTTTGACAACTCGTTTTCGCAAGGCGACTGGATCGTGTGCGGCGACATCGAGGGGACGGTTGTGGAGATCGGGCTTAGAAAAACGACCGTGCGAACCTTTGACAACGCCCTTATCTTCGTGCCAAACTCCAAGCTAGCTAGCGATCCGATCCGAAACTGGAGTAGGCGAAAGATGGGACGACGCATCAGGATGCTAATCGGGCTAGAATATAGCGCCACGACCGAGCAGATCAAAAAGTGCGTCGATGAGATCAAGCAGATGCTAATCGACCATCCAGACATCGCAAAGGGCGACGATATGGGCTCCAAAAAGGCTAGCCGATACGACCGCGGTATCGTCTCGATCGACGATCTAGCGGGATATAAGTCAAATTTATTTGTCGTCGTGGACGAGTTTGCGGATAGTTCGATAAATATCCTCGTGTACTGCTTTTCAAAGACGATAGTTTGGGGCGAGTTTTTGGCCGTCAAAGAGGACGTGATGCTAAAAATAATGAATATAGTAGAGGCCAACGGGCTTGGATTTGCCTTCCCTAGCCAGAGCCTATACGTCGAAGAAGTGAAAAAATAATTTTAAAGGAGAGAAAATGAGCGAAGAATTTGACTACGAAGAGGAAGATTTGGAGGAGGAGTACTCCGAATTTGACGACGAGAGATCCGAGAAGTACAGTTATAACTACGATGAGAACGACTACGAATACGGCGACGAAGACGAAGAGGATAGCTACGAGATGTGATTTGCGCTCAAGTTCGGCTTTGCGAGGCAAAATTTGCCGGCAGGCCGAATGCGGAGCGTTTAAATTTAGCTTTTACGGGTAAATCCGGCGTGTAGTTTCGGCTAATTTTTGAGCCGAATTTAAACTAAATATACAAATTCTTCTTTTTTAATTATCCTAGCAACCGCCACCTTCAAATTTAGGCATTTATATCTAGCTTTCGGATTTTATTTAGAGCTTCTAAAAGCTTGGTTACGTCCGTTCCTTTTTCTTGTTCGGCTTTGATAAAATTCTCGAAAAACTCGCGCTTTATATCCCTATAAACATAGGTTTGACTTTTACTCGTCGCTTTGATCGGTTTAAATTTCTTTTCTTTTGCGGCGTCTGCTTGCGCTTCTTCTTTGGCCGTTTCGTCAAAGTCGCTCTTTTTTAGCGCGATTTTTTGCAGCGCGTCTCCGATACTCTCGCCGTTTTTAAATACGTCTTTTAGAAATTTAAAAAACTCTTTTTTGCTCGCTTCGTCCGCGTAGCTCACGCGAGTTTCGAGATCTTGCCCAAGAAGCGTAATGCGCTCTTTTGCGGGCGTTTGGTCGAAATTTAGCGCGCCGTCCTTGAGCGAAATTTTGATGTTTGCGTATTCGCCTAGGATTTTATTTGCCGCGTACTCAAGCCATTTATCTTTAAATTCCTCCTCGCTCATATCTGAATCCAGCAGCTTTGAGGCCTCGGCGTCCATTGCCACACCGCTACCGCTACGCATGAGCCCTAAGCCAAACCCGCCCAAATCCACATCAAATCTCTTCATAAATTTATCCACGCTAAAGACGTCCCGCCTAAATATATCGGATGGATCGCCCGCCTGCGCTATCAGAGCTCGCGTACTATCTACGAAACTTTTTAGCTCGGCGGCTTTTTCTTTGCTTACCGATGAGTCAAGCCCGTTTATCTTGCCCCAGACGCTTATTTTATCGTCTCTCGTGTAGCCGCTTAGAGAAAATATCCTCCTCACGGCTACTGGCTCGTTCGGATTTAGGCCGAGCTCCTTACGCCCCGTCCTCCAACTTATCAAACTCCATTTTCGCACCCAACCACATACTTAATTTTTTACCGGTTAGCTTCTCGGGATCAACGTTATCCGCCCAAATTTTGAGTTGGTCGTAGTCTAGTTCTTCGGGATTTACGGTATCGTAATCAATCCGTGCCGTTAAATTTGGTGCTAAATTCGCTACCTCTTTTTCCTCGCGTACTTTTAAATTTTGCCAGCGAGCGCCGCTAAAATCGAAATTTGCATTTGCGTTAAATCCGTTTATGCCGCCTATCATCTAAAATCCTTTTAAAATTTGGCTTTCTAACGATATCGGCAAAATTTGAGGAAAATTTAGAGTAAAAGATTAAGAAGTGGTATCAAATTTATGGTCACCCGCCAAGCCGGATGGGCGCTGACTAGTCGCCGTAAATTTGCGCCGCATCGCTACCGGCCGGCAAACGCTAGCGTAAATTTATTTTTGCTCAAAGTCTTCCCAGGGATTTATGCAGTAGGTGCCGCGACCCGCGTGTTTAGCCCTATAAAGAGCGTCGTCTGCGCGCTGAAGCAGCAGGTCAAACGAGCCGTGTCCGATCTGGCCTTCTGCGATACCCGCGCTCACGGATAGTCCGTTAAATAGCGGATTTTCTTGACAAATTTTAAAAAATCGGTCGATCAAAATTTGCACGCGAGGCGCTATGCTTTGCATATTCGCGCCGTCGGTAAATATCGAGATAAACTCGTCCCCGCCTATGCGTACGTTCATCGCGTCGTTAAAAATCTCTTTTATCAGCTCCGAGATCGCGACCAGAGCCTTATCGCCTGCCTGATGTCCGTGCTCGTCGTTTACCTGTTTGAAGCGATCCAGATCCATATAAAGTATGCTCATATGCGTGGTTTTTAGCTTGCCTAAAAATGCGTCTAGCTGGTTGCGGTTAGCTAGTCCCGTGAGCTGGTCGTAGTGGGCTAGATGTTCGATATTTTGCAGATACTCGTACTCTTTCGTTACGTCGCGAGCAATACCGACAGTGCCGATGATCGTCTCGCCGTCAAATATCGGCGTTTTATACGTTTTTAGCTTGCTTAGTTTGCCGTCGGCCCGCATAACCTCCTCGTCAAAAAGGCAGGTCTTACGCGCGGCCACGACGTCGTCCTCGGTCTGGACGCAGACGTAGTCCGTTTGCTCGTAGATTTCTTTTGGGATATCCCAGATATAGTAGTGATCTTTGCCGCACACGAGCTCTTTTGGCTTGTTTACGACCTCGCAAAACTCGTCGTTTACCTCTAGATGTAGCCCGCCCATATCCTTAAACCAGATCATATCGGGAGACAAGTTTATCAGCGTTTGTAGCCAAGTTTTTTGTAGCCACGACTCTTTGCGCTCGGCGATTAAATTTAGCGCTTTTTCAAAGTAAAAGTCGTCTAAATTTGCGCTTTCAAGCCAAATTTCATCTGCGACTTCTTTTTGCTCGCCAGTTATTTTGCTCGCGTCTCTCGCGTAAATCGCCAAAAAGCCGTTTTCGCCGATGCGGTTTTTTAGCTCGGATAAATTTAACCAGCAATCCTCGCTTGCGATGATGAGATATTGATTTTCGTCGGGTATGGGCGCAGGGATATCGCTTGAGCTTTTTATAGTGCTAAATTCGTGCGTAAAGCGCGGCTTTGGCTGGATTTTTTCTAAAATTTCAAGCTTTTTTTTTAAATCCTCGCTTAAGCAAATATGCAGTTTAACGCTATACATAATCTCCCCTTTTTTATTTGCGAAAATTATACGACACTTTGGCTTTATTTGGGCTTTTGAGGTAAATTTAGCGCGGCATAATTTAAGGCGAGCGAGGCTTTAGCTAGGCCCGCTCGCAAAATTTAAAGTCGGTTAGTTTTTGTACATAAGATTAGGCAACCAAAGCGAAATCTCCGGGATATACGTCACTAAAATAAGCCCGATAAATAGCGTCAAAGTCCACGGCAAGCACGCGACGATGACGTCTTTTAGATTCATGCCGGTTAGGCCGCTAGCGACGAATAAATTCAGTCCGACAGGCGGCGTGATCATGCCGATTTCCATATTCACGATTAGCAGGATACCAAAGTGCACCGGATCCACGCCTAGCGCGGTTGCGATCGGTAGCAGTAGCGGCACCATGATCATAACGACCGATGAAGGCTCCATAAACTGTCCCATGATGAAAAGCAGGACGTTTACGATGATTAAAAAGCCTATCTTGCCGATATTTGCTGCTAGGATGCTGTCCGCTATCGTCTGCGGGATGTTTTCGCTAGTTAGCAGGTATGCAAATACGACCGCGTTTGCGATGATGAAAAATATCATCGCCGTCGTGATAGCAGACTCTAGGCAGATGTCCCACAGGTCTTTAAATTTGATATCTTTATAGACAAATAGCGAAATAATCAGCGCATATATAGCGCTCGCCGCCGCAGCCTCGGTCGGGGTGAAAATGCCGCCGTAGATACCGCCGATAACGACTACTACGATTAGCAGCGCCCAAAATGCTCTAAAGAATTTTTTTATTCGCTCGCTCCAAGGCTCGGGCGTAGTAGCTTTAAATCCAAGCCTTTTTGCTCCGAAATAAGTCTGCGCTATCATCATGCCGCCCAGCATCAGTCCAGGCACCACGCCCGCCATAAATAGCCGCGCGATACTGACCTCGGCCGTCACGCCGTAAACGATCATAACGACCGAAGGCGGGATCAAAATGCCTAGAGAGCCTGCGGTTGTGATGCCGCCCACGGCGTACTCTTTCGGATAGCCTGCTTCTTTAATCGCGACAAACATGATGGAGCCTATCGCTACGACCGTAGCGGGCGAGCTGCCAGAAACCGCGGCAAATATAACGCACGCAAATATCGCGCTCATCGGCAGGCCGCCCGGTAGATGTCCGACCATGGATTTAGCAAAATCTATAATGCGTCTAGCAGAGCCGCCCTTGCTCAGTAAATTTCCGGCTAAGATAAACATCGGGATCGCCATAAGGGCAAATTTATTGATACCGTCAAAGATAAGCTGAGGCATCGCCGCGATGTCAAGATCGGTAAAAAGCAGCATCGTTAAAACCGTACTAGCTCCAAGCGAAACGGCGACCGGAACGCCTATAAGCATGAGACCAAACAGCGAGATAAATAAAAATGCGATGGTCATAGGCTCTCCTTAGCTTTTCTTGACCGAGTCGTGTATCATCTCGGCTTCGTTATTTACGATGACCTTATCGGCCGGCGTCATAGCGATCTGGAAAATTTTCTCTCCGGCGCGGTAGCTAGCTCCTAAAAAAGCGATCGGAAGCACCAGCATAGGTATCCACTGCGGCACGCCTAGATCCACGCTCATGAAATCAAGCTCGATCATCACCTGCAGATACTGCACGCTATAAACTACGATAAACATCAAAAATGCCGTCGTTAGTATATTTGCAAAGATGAGATAGGCCTTTGCGACGATGGGCGGAAATCTCTCGATCAAAATCGTAACCGAGATATGTATGCCTTTTCTAAAGCCGTATGCTGCGGCAAAAAACGCCGACCAGATAAAAAGGTAGTTCGTTAGCTCGCCCGCCCACGACCAGCCCGTGTTAAAGCAGTAGCGCATAACGACGTTAACGAAGGCTAGCAGCGTGCCTGCGGCGATGCCTAGCACCGCTACGGTTTTGTTTACCGAGGCGATGCCGACATCTAAAATCTCAAAAAATTTACCCATAAAAGCCTACTTCGTATTTATCGTTTTTTCTATCAAATCTTGACCGATCGCATTGTAGAAATTTGGATAAATCGGCTTCATAGCTTCCGCCCATTTGCCCTTTTGATCGGCGTTTAGCTCGATGATCTCAAGCTTTTTGCTCTCGCTTGCGAATTTTTTAAGCTCGCTCAAAATGTGCTCTTCTTCTTTAGCCGTCTCTTCGCGCTCGTAAGTCGTTGCTTCGCTTAGAGCTTGTTTTACGTGCGCTTTCATATCATCAGGCAAGCCTTTCCAAAACTTCTCGCTAAAAACGACTAGGTATCCCAAGTATCCGTGGCTAGAGAGCGTTAAAGAGCTTTGAGCCTCATAAAATTTGGAGTTATAGAAGTTTGACAGCGGGTTTTCCGTCGCATCGACTACGCCTTGCTGAAGAGCCGGATAAACCTCTGAAAAAGGCAATACTTGCGGGTTACCGCCCACGACTTTGATCTGCTCTTCAAGCACTTT
Source organism: Campylobacter sp. (assembly GCA_042645325.1). Taxonomy (GTDB): domain Bacteria; phylum Campylobacterota; class Campylobacteria; order Campylobacterales; family Campylobacteraceae; genus Campylobacter_A. The sequence goes on from JBHRQF010000045.1 coordinate 8,028, forward strand.
TGAGCTTTGGATACGGAATTTTTGTCCCTTAGCGTCCTCAGGCTCTACGATAGGCTTTTTGCTTGAGCTAAAGTGTTTAAAGCCAGCGTCCCAAAAATCAAGCGCGATGAAGCCTTTTTTAGCGATCATATCTTTTAGAGCTTGTCCGACTTCGCCGTCTTGAACAGCGTAAAGATGAGCGTTGTCTCTAAAGATAAATGGCAGGTCAAATAGCTGAAACTGCGGCACTATCGGCGTAAATTTAGAAAAACTAGGTGCAGCCATCTGTACGTTACCCAGCTTTAGCGCGGCAAAAACCCTATCGTCGTCCATCAGCGATGCGGCCGGATATACCTCGACTTTG
>JBHRQF010000046.1:0-7992 GCA_042645325.1 Campylobacter sp.
TTGGCTTAGGCGGCTCGACCGGTTTTGGCGGTTCTGGTGGCGTGACGACAGGTTCAGGCGGAGGAGGCGCAGGCGGTGCCGGAGGCGGCGGGGCAGGCGGAGTTGGTGCCGGCGGGAGCGGAGCTGCTGGCGGCGTAAAGGTATTTAGCGCTATCTTGACGCTTTTTTCTTCCGGCATCGGCTTTAGCTCGTCGTAAAATTTGATAAAAGAGCCGATAAGAACGGAGTGTAACAAAATAGAGACGCCAAGCCCCGTAAAGCTGGCGCGTCTATTCAGTTGTTGTCGTGATAGCGAAGTTTTCATGATTTTTTTCTTTTAGTATGTCGATAACCTTGATAAATGAGTCGAATTTGCTCTCTTTATCGCTTTTGAGTTCTATTAACGTTTCGTTTTTTATCTCGTTTAGCTTTTCTTTTAAATTTTCCTCGGCGATTTTCTCTTCGCCTATAAAAAATTCATTATCTTTATTGATTAAAACGGCGATTTTATCGTTTTCGTCTTGCTTTTTTTCTGCGCTTTCGCTGTTTGGCAGGTCGATTTTGATATGGCCCTGAGCGATAAAGGTAGAGATGCTAAGCACGATGGCCAGCAAAACGAGCATAATATCTATGAGCGGGATTACGTTTAATCCCTCTTTTTTAGGCATTCTCACGTGAAGCCTTGTAGCGGTTTACTAAAACGTCCACTTTTCTCATAAATGCGTTGTAAATCATTAGCGTCGGTATCGCGACGATGAGTCCTAGTGCGGTTGCTTTTAGCGCGAGAGACAGGCCGACCATGATGCTTTTAGTGTCGATGCCGCCGCTCATGCCCATGTCGTAAAAGGTCACCATGATGCCCGCGACCGTACCCAAAAGCCCGATATACGGCGCATTTGAATAAACTATATAAAGCGTTGTTAAATTTCTAGTTACGCTCTCTTCAAAGTCGTCTTGATTCTTGTAGTTTTCAAATTTAACGTTTGCGTAAAAGATCAAACGCTCTATCGTGAGCCATACTACGACAAAGCTCATAAGCCCTAAAATACCGATGATAACGTAATCGACGTTGTGTTTGAGAAATTCCATTTAATGCCTTCTTATAAAATTTGCGCGTGAATTATATCAGATTATGGTATTTATTGTCAATAACGAATAGGCAAGTAATATTTTATATAAATTTATCTAAAATTTAGTCTTAGGATTGTAATATTCGTTTTCAAAAATTTTGGCAGGTTAAAGAAAACAAAATTTAAATGTTTTTCTAAATCGGCGCAAATTTTCGTAAATTTAAAGAGGAGAAAAAATGAGTTTTAACAATGTTGCGAAAATTTCTTTCGTAGCGGCTCTGGCTATCGGCGCAAATGCCGCCGAGAACGTAACGCTAAGCGGCGTAGAGGTAAGTAGCACTAGCGGCGGCTACGGCGTAGAAGACGTAAAGATAAGCACGAGAAACGCAGGCATACTAAAAGACGTCATGCGCGATATCCCGGGCGTTTATGTGGGCGGCACGAACGGCATGAATCAAAAAATCTACATGAGAGGCGTGAGCGACCGCGGCTTAAATATCACGATCGACGGCGCGAAACAAAATGGAAATACCTTTCACCACAACGCAGACCTACTAATCGACCCCGATCTGATCAAAGCCATCGACGTTGAGGTCGGCTCGCGCTCTGTGGTAAACGGCGCTGGGGCTCTGGGCGGTTCGGTAGCCTTTAGGACGGTGGATGCTAGAGACCTGCTGGAAGAGGGCGAAATCATCGGCGCCAAAATCAAAACGGGCTATGCCTCAAATAACGACGAATTTTCGCAAGGACTCATGGTTTTTACCGCGCCCGTCGAGGGACTTGACTTTTTAGCTGCGATAAATCACAAAGGCTACGACTACGGCAAGAGCGGTAACGGTAAGAAAATCGGCGGCGACGGCAACGACCTTAGCTATCTTTTTAAGCTCGGATATAGCTTTTTAGATGCGCACAGGATATCGCTCTCTCACGAGCACAACCACTATAAGGGACTTTATCCTTTAAGAGCAGAATTTGGTAGTTGGCATACAAATGATGACTACCGCAAATACGAGCGTGATACGACGACGCTAAAATACGAATTTACGCCGAGCGAACTGCTAAATCTCGACGTAACGGCCTATCATACGAAACATCAGAGGATCGACGCTAGCAAATGGGGCGTAAAAACTAGAGGCTTAAGCGCGAAAGCAAAAACAGCGGTAGAAACAGGCGACGTGACGCAGACGCTAAGATACGGCGCGGAGTACTACCACAGCGAAAACTTTAACAAACCGCAAAACAACCGCCCCGAAAAAGTAAACAACTACTCGTTTTACTTAGAGGATGCGATCAAATTTGCAGGCCTAACCGTGACTCCGGGCATCAGATATGAACGTCACGAGCTAAAGACCTATAACGGCACCGGCGCAAATATAGGCAGCTACAAATACAAATTTGACGAATTTACGCCCGCTCTCGCGCTTGATTACGAGTTTATGAAAGGGCTTGGGGTATTTGCTAGCTACGCTAAGGTGTTTAGAGGACCGGACGTTATGGAGTCCATGCTAGCTAGCGGCGCTAGTAGGGGTACGGCGCTAGGATACAGAGCAAACCCTGATCTAAAGGCTACTACGGGCGATAGCTACGAGATCGGCGGACGCTACAAGGGCGAGTTTAGCGAAACGGGACATGTTAGCTTAGTAGCTAAATACTTTAAAACCAAATACAAAAATCTAATCGTAGATAATAACGCAGCAGGCGGGCGTATAAATCCGGTGCTTTATAGGATCAACGCAGGCGGCGCGGATATCGACGGCGTCGAGCTTTTGGCTAGACTAAACTTCGACGCGCTAAGTCTAGGAGCCAGCTATACTCATCAAAAAGTAAGATATAAAGACCGCGTGAGTAACGGCAGCGGCGGCTACTACACGTCAAATATCATCGGCTACCGCGACCAGGGTGACAAATACACCTTTAACGCCGAGTATTCGATAAACGCTATCGATACGCTTGTGGGTTATAACCTTATTTATTTTGCCTCAAAAGACACGACGAGTGCTGGCAACGACGCGGCCGTGCATATCCCGAGCTACGCCGTGAGCGATATCTATCTCACTTATGCGCCAAGTGGCGGTAAATTTAAAGGACTTGAGATAAACGCGGGCGTTTATAACGTATTTAACAAAGCCTACGTCTCGCACTCTCAAAGAATAGCCCAGTACACGGGCGATGCGAACGCGATCGACTGGGAGCCGGGCAGAAACTTTAAGGTTAACGTCTCTTATAAATTTTAGTTTTTATTCTAAACTCATGCATCTGGGGGCTTAAATTTAAGCCCCTTTTTTTATATCTTTTATCAAATTTACTCAAATTTAGCGTTGTTTGTTTTTGCTATTTGCGGCAAAGGATGTTGTTTTAATACGCTGAAATTTACGCAGCTTTAGCTAAGCGAGTAAAATTTACTGCATATCGCAAAGGTAAATTTGCGGAGTTAAATTTATGAGTGCGCGGCGTCAAATTTAACGGATAGTTTTAAATTTGCATTTTTAAGATGCGGGTTTTTGGGAAGTAAATTTAAAAGCAAAAAGGCGAGCCAAATTTGACTCGCCGTAGTAAATTTAATGCCGAATTAAAAGATGTTAAATTTAGCGCTTTCTGCCCATTCTTTTTAGATTGTCGCATGCGGATGTGTCGCCGCTAAAGCACGCCGAGCGGTAGATGCTTCTAGCTTTTGACTCATCCTGCGCCACGCCTAGACCGTGTTCGTAAAGCACCGCCGTGTTTGTGCAGCACGGTACGTCGCCTAGTTTGCAGCCTCTATCGTAGGCCGACATGGCGTTTGCGTAGTCGGGTTCCTTGCCGTCGGCGTTTGAGCGGTAAAACTCGCCTAAGTAGTAGCAAGAGTATGCTCCGCCGTTCGTGCATGAGGCGCTATAGATTTCAAGTGCTTTGTTTGCGTCTTTGCTCACGCCAAGTCCGGTCTGATACATGTTGGCAAGGTTTGTGCAAGCCGCCTGATAGTTGTTTTTGCACGCTCTTTCGTAGTATTTGAGAGCGGTTTTGTGGTCTTGCAAATTTTGGTAGCTGATGGCAAGATCGTTGCACGCGGAGTAGTTGCCGCTTTCGCATTTGGGTTTTAGTACTTCTATAGCGCGTTTGTTAAAATCATAGTCCGGGTTGTCGCTAGGGCCGCCGCTTGAAGCTGCGCATCCTACGAATAAAAACCCGATAAAAGCAAGAAGTAAATTTCTCATTTTCATCCTTTCCGTAGTTTTAAAATTGTCCAAAGAGGTCGTTTAACGCTTCGCTGATGCTAGGGTGGGTGAAAATCTGATTTTTAAAGAAATCGGCACCCGCTCCTAGAGCCATTGCGATAGCGATTTCGTTGATAAGCTCGTTTGCGTAAACGCAGTGAAACGCCGCGCCTAAAATTTTGCCGCTTTTTGCCTCCACGATCGCTTTTAAAAAGCCCGTTTCGTTGCCAACTACCTTTGCGCCGGGGACGGCTGCGAGCGGGAGTTTTAGGACTTTAAAGTCTAAATTTTGCGCCATGGCTCGTTTCTCGCTTAGCCCTATACTAGCTAGCGGAGTCTCGGTAAAAAGCGTGCTGGCGTGAGGCGAGCGGTTTAGCGTGCTACGTTTGCCCGCGCCAAAAAGCTTGTCAAATACGATGCGAAAATCATCTAAACTCGTGTAGGTAAAAAGCTCACCGCCGCGAACGTCGCCTACCGCGTAGATATGCGGCTGTGCTGTTTGTAAAAACTCGTTTACTAGCACGTTTCCTTTGGCGTCTGTTTGTACGCCGGCCGCGCTCAAATTTAGCTCCGCAGTCGCAGCTACTCGTCCGGTCGCTAGTAAAAACGCGTCCGCTTCAAGGCTCTTTGCCTCGCCGTTTTGGGTGAAATTTAGCGTGCCGCCTTTTAAATTTTTAACTTCGCAGCCCTCTAAAATCTCGATCCCTTGCGTTTGTAGTAGCGTTTTTACGCTATCTCTCACGTCCTCGTCCTCGTTTTTTAGCACGCCCGAGCGAGCTACGATAGCGACCTTTGAGCCAAACTCGGCAAACATCGAGGCAAACTCAAGTCCGATATATCCGCCTCCCACGACTACTAGGCGCTTTGGAAGCGTTTTTAGGTTTAAAATCCCCGTGCTGTCGTAAGCTAAATTTGAACTAACCTCAAAGCTTGGTTTTTCATTAACCGAGCCCGTATTTATAACGATAATTGGCGCGGTAAGCAGGCTTTCTGAGCCGTCTGCGGCAGCTACTTCGACGCTATTTTTATCTATAAATTTAGCCGTGCCGTTTATCACGTCGATGTTTGCGTTGCCGTCAAGCATCGCGAAATTTTTGGCTCTAAGCGCGGAGATTAGCTTGTCTTTCTTTTCGACGCTAAGCGTGAAATACTCGCCTGCGACGTTATTGTTGACATATTTTGCCTCTTTGCTCAAATTTACTAGCTTTTTAGTCGGGATGCAGCCGACGTTTATGCATGTTCCACCGTACATCTGCGCCGATTTTTCAATCACGGCGACCTTTTTGCCTAAATTTGCGGCTTTTACGGCGAGGGTTTTACCGGCCTTGCCAAAGCCGATGATTATGATATCGTAGTTTTTCATATGGTTTTACCTAGTATGTAGTGAGTATTTTCATTTACTCTTTTTATGCTTATTTTGTTCTTTTCAGCCCAGTTTTCGATCACGTTTAGCGCGTCGCTTTGCGCGTCCGGCGTTTTGCCTGCATTTTTTATCTTAAACACGTCCTCGCTACCGCTCATCGCGACGAAGCTACCGAGCGGCTTTAGGTGGTCGTTTAGCGTGACGATGCTATTTAAATTTAAGCCGTCGCAGTTGTTTAGGATGCGCTTAACTTGCGCGGTGGTCGCGTCGTTTTCGTTATAGCCTAGTTGGTTTAAAAGAGCTGAAATTTCCATATTTTTCCTTTCTAGTTTATGCTTTTTTGACTTACTAAAACGCCCTCGATGAGCTTTTTTATATCGCCGTCTAGTATTACGTCGGTTTGGCTATACGCCTCTCCGCTGCGGTTATCTTTGACCTGCTGATACGGGAAAAGCACGTATGAGCGGATCTGGTGACCCCAGCCGATCTCGCTTTTTTCGATGCTGCCGGCGGCTTCTTGTTGCTTCATCAGCTCTAGCTCGTAAAGGCGCGATTTTAGCATTTTCATCGCGGTGGCCTTGTTTTTGTGCTGGCTACGGTCGTTTTGACACTGTACGACGATGCCGGTAGGCGCGTGAGTGATACGCACGGCGGACTCTGTTTTATTTACATGCTGACCGCCCGCTCCGCCTGCGCGGTAGGTGTCGATTTTTAGATCTTTTTCGTCGATTTCTATCTCGATGTCGTCATCAATCTCTGGACTCACCATCACGCTGGTAAAGCTTGTATGGCGGCGACCCGCGCTATCAAACGGACTGGTTCGTACTAAGCGATGGATACCGTTTTCGGCCTTTAGGTAGCCGTAAGCGTTTACGCCTTTAACGATAAAGCTAACGTCTTTTAGCCCGGCTTCTTCGCCCTCTTGGAAGTCCAGAGTTTCGACCTTAAAGCCCTCTCTTTCGCAAAAGCGCAGGTACATGCGGTATAGCATACTTGCCCAGTCGTTGCTCTCAGTGCCGCCAGCGCCCGGATGGATGGTGACGATAGCGTTTTTGCCGTCGTCCTCGCCGCTAAGTAGCATAGAAATCTCTAAATTTACGATCTTGTCCTCTAGCTCGCCAGCCTCGGCAAAGAGTGAATTTATCGTCTCTTCGTCGTTTTCGGAGTTGGCTAGCTCGTATAGATCCTTTGCGTCGTCTACGGCGCTTTTGGCGTTTAGGAAGTTGTTTAAGATGTTTGAAATTTTAGTTTTTTCCTTGCCGATTGCGCCTGCTTTTGCGATGTCTTGCCAGAAATTTTGATCGTTTTCTAGCTCCTCGATCTCTTTTAGGCGAGCTTTGATGCTCTCAGGCTTTACGACGCCAGCGATATTTTCTACTTTTGTATTTAGTGTTTTTAGGAGTTCCGTGTATTCGTAATTATCCAAAATTTAAGACCTTTTTTGTGCTTTTTGGCGTGATTATAACATATTTGGATTAAGGTTGTTTATAAAATTTTATTTAGAGTAGGTATTATGAAATGTTTATCTATTATGGATATCAAGGCTTGCTTAATATTGCCTCTATTGATTAGGTTGAGCTCTGTTGAAAAGTTTGGTAGTGGGTCATTTAGTAATAAATTTAGTTTAGCCTCTTCGAGTTTTAGCTTTTTTTTATCTGTGTTTTTGTTCTCTAGCATCGATACCACTGTTCTTAGCTTTTCTTTTGTTATATCACTTTGCACGGAATACCTTGTATACGATAATCGAAGATAAAAAAGCTACAGCAGAGCAGGCAAAATACGCCCAAATTTCTCCGATAGTTTTTTCAAGGAGCGTGTGTAGCCCCAGTAAGAAAAATACCAAACCTATAATGCAGATTACGCTAGTTATCGTATTTAATAAAACCGAATTGGCGCTCCTTAAAAAAGAGCACCTAATGTCGTCGGCTTGAGCGTCTAAGAGCTCTACTACCGAAACTATAAATTCAGATATGCCGGCCATTATTTTTTTAGCAACCAAGCGGCTAAAAATCCAACGCCTGCAGCGATAGCAATGCTTTTTATCGGGTCTTGCTTTATTGCGTCGTTTACGTTTTCTATACCGTCTTTACCTTTTAGTCTTAGATCGTCTATATATTTTTTAATTTCGTCGCTATTTAGTTGATCTAGGATTTTGTCTTTAGCAGATTCTGCGCGTTGTGTACCTGCGTCTTTAATGGACTTTACAATGTCTTTTAAGTCTGTTTTTAAAGAGTCGATATCTTTTTTTAAAGACTCCAAATTTATCTCTTGAGTAGCCATTTTTGTTCCTTTTTTGTTATTTTGGAGCTAAAGCTCGTGAGAAGAATTTTATTATTTATTGATTAATACTCGCTAAACAGACTGCTGCTTAGACTTAATTTATACC
>JBHRQF010000047.1:0-7844 GCA_042645325.1 Campylobacter sp.
CGTTAGCTTCGCCCAGCCCGCCCAGTCGTCCTCGCTTAGGCCGTCTTCGATCGAAAATATCGGATACTTCTCGCAAAGTTGCGCGTATCGCTCTATCAGCTCTTCGCTGCTAAATTCCTTGCCTTCTAGTTTATATTTGCCGTTTTCGTACAGCTCGCTGGCAGCCACGTCAAGGGCTAGTTTGATCTGCTCGCCTGCTTTGTAGCCCGCTTTTTCGATGGCTTGCATAATGAGTTTGATCGGCTCTTCGTTATCGTTTAAATTCGGCGCAAATCCGCCCTCATCGCCTACCGCCGTGCTGTGACCGGCCGCATTTAGAAGGCCTTTTAGCGTGTGGTAAATTTCAGTCGCCGCTCGCAGCGCGTCGCTAAATTTATCAAATCCAAACGGCATAATCATAAATTCTTGAAAATCCACGCTGTTGTTTGCGTGCGCGCCGCCGTTGATGATATTAAACATCGGCACCGGCAGTACGCTAGCGTTCGCGCCGCCCAGGTAGCGATACAAAGGCACGTCAAGGCTCTTTGCCGCCGCGCGCGCTACCGCCATAGATACGCCAAGCACGGCGTTTGCGCCTAAATTTGAGTAGTTATCGGTGCCGTCGAGCTCGCGCATCTCATCATCAAGCGCCTTTTGATCGAATGCATCCAGCCCGATCACGGCTTCGGCGATCTGAGAATTTACGTTTTCAACGGCCCTTAGCACGCCCTTACCGCAGTATCTCTTGTCTTTATCGCGAAGCTCCAGTGCCTCGCGTTTGCCCGTGCTTGCGCCGCTTGGGACTATCGCGCTTGCTACCGTGCCGTCGCTTAGAGCCACGGTCGCCTTCACGGTCGGGTTGCCGCGGCTGTCAAGTACTTCTATCGCAGTTACGTCTTCTATAAATACCATTATTTTATTCCTCCGTATTTTCTTCTATACTTTCGCTTTCATCGTCGCTATCTTTGCCGCCCGCGCCGCTTATTAGCTTATCTAGGCCGATCGAGCTTTTTATCGTAGCTACGATCTCGTCTGATATCTCGGAGTGCTCTTTGAGATAGGCTTTTGCGTTTTCGCGGCCTTGGCCGATTTTGGCGGCTTTGTAGCTAAACCACGCGCCGCTTTTGTCGATGATATCGAGCTTCACGCCGTAGTCGATGATCTCGCCGTCGCGGCTGATGCCCTCGCCGAACATTATGTCGAATTCCGCCGTTTTAAACGGAGGCGCGACCTTGTTTTTCACGACTTTTACCTTCGTGCGGTTGCCGATAGGCTCTTCGTTTTGCTTTAGCGTGGCGATTTTTCGCACGTCTAGGCGCACGGAAGCGTAAAATTTAAGCGCGTTACCGCCCGTAGTGGTCTCGGGCGTACCGTAACCCATCGCGCCGATCTTCATACGAATTTGGTTAATAAATATCACCGTCGTATTCATCTTGTGCACGACGCCCGCGAGTTTGCGCAGCGCCTGGCTCATTAGACGAGCCTGCAGACCTACGTGCTGATCGCCCATATCGCCCTCGATCTCGCTTTTTGGCGTTAGCGCCGCGACGCTATCAACGACGATCAGCTCGACCGCGCCGCTTCTAGCGAGGTTTTCTACGATTTCTAGCGCCTGCTCACCGAAGTCGGGCTGGCTGACGTAGAGGTTTTCGGTATCTACGCCCAAATTTGCCGCGTATTTTACGTCTAGAGCGTGCTCGGCGTCGATAAAGGCGCACGTGGCTCCGGCTTTTTGCGCTTCGGCGATGATGTGTAGCGTCAGAGTCGTTTTGCCCGAGCTCTCAGGTCCGTAAACCTCGATGATACGGCCCTTTGGGATACCGCCTATACCAAGGGCTAGGTCAAGCCCTAGCGAGCCGGTCGAGATACTATCTATCGCCTCGACTTGCTTGTCGCCCAGGCGAATTAGCGTACCCTTGCCAAATGCTTTATCTATCTGCTTTAAAGCCGCGTCTAAGGCCTTTTTCTTGTCCGAATCGTTTGTCGGCGGGACTATCTTTTTCTCTTCTTTTTCTTTTGCCATCGGCTTCCTTAAATTTAAAATAATCTGGCTGATTTTATCAAATTTGAGATGAATTTTTGATTATTCGCGCAAATTTGAGACGGGTTTGGGCGCGGTCAAATTTAGCCTAAATTTACGCCTTTTTTAAAACGTAAAGCAGCTCGCTCACATGCGTCGGGCGACTGGCTAGATTTCTACTGCCGCGAAAGGCGTTGTATTTTTGCTCTAAAATTTGCACTTCGCCAAGTCTTGCTAAATTTTCGCTAAATTCCTCGCGCGCGATGAAACCCTCGGAGTTAAACGAGATGAGCACGAATTTGGCTTTTAGCTTTGAGATTAGCTCGAAAAATGCCGGCGCGGAGGCGGATTTTTGATTAAACACCGAGCGGTTCCAGCCCCTAGCGATACCGGAAACCCGCGAGATTTCGCTCGGACGCTCGTAGCTAGCGATCAAATTTAACATAAAGTAGTTTGAGCCGTAGGGATGCTGGTTATAAGGCGGATCAAGATAGACTAGATCAAGCGGCGGAAGCTCGGCGGCAAGCTCCTCGGCGCCTCGTCTTTGCACATCAAATTCGACGTTAAAATTTGAAAAAACGGGTTTAAGCAAGCCGATATCGGCCGTGATGCGAGATAGCGCGTGCTTGCCGCGTCCGCCAAACTGCCCAAGGCCGTCCTTGTTTTTATGAAAACCCTTAAAAATGCCGCTAGTGTTAGCGTGCACGCTAGCTGAATACAGCAACGGAGCGATGAAAAAAACGCGCAGCTCCTGCGGCACGAGCGAGTCGATCATCTGGCGCGCGGTGTCGATGTAGGCGGCGTTTTTTCTAGTGTAAAAGACGCGGTCCGTTGCCAAAATATTTGCCTCGTCTTTTGGCGCGTAAAGCTCGCAGATAAAACCTTCCTGCAAATTTGAGCCGATTTGGCAAGTTAATTTTTCATGCCAAAAATCAAGCTCTTTTTTAAATTTTGCGTCCGCGTTAGCGAGGTAGCACTCGTTTGTGACGCGGCTATAAAGTTCCAGGTCGTTTGCAACGATGAAATTTGCGTGGGATTTTAGAAACCGCGACACGATGCCGCTACCGCTAAAAAGGTCGCAGCAGCTTAGTTTTTCTTTGCCAAGCGCGTGTTTTGCGATATTTACGCCTTGTTCGATAAAGCCTAAAAGCGAGCGTTTGTTACCCAGATAAGTTAAAATTTGCTCTTTTAAATACGCCTGATTTTCCATATTTTTCTTTATAAATTCCACATTTTTATGGCGATTGTAGCAAAAATTTACTATAATTTCGCAATTTAGCCGCGCGCGAAATTTAAAGCGGAGCAAAAAGGATAAAATTTGAAGATTTTTAAGCATATAAACGTCGCTCACTCGCCCGACGCGGATGATATTTTTATGTATAAGGCAATTGATTTCGGTTGGGTTAGTTCAAAAAATCTAAAATTTAGCGCCACCGCGCTTGATATCCAGACGCTAAACGACGAGGCGCTAAAAGGCACCTATGAGGCTACGGCGATTAGCTTCACGCTATATCCGCTCATCTGCGACGAATACGCGCTTTTACGCACGGCAGTGAGCTTTGGCGAGGGCTACGGACCAAAGCTCGTTAAGAAAAAAGGCGCGGTTTTAAAACGAAATTTCAAGGTCGCGCTCAGCGGCAAACACACGACAAATGCCCTGCTTTTTCGCATGGCCTACCCGCAGGCGCGCGTGATTTATAAAAACTTCCTGCAGATCGAGGGCGCGGTCTTAAGCGGCGAGGTGGACGCGGGCGTACTGATACACGAAAGCATTTTGGACTTTTCGGACGAGCTTTGCGTAGAGCGCGAGATCTGGGATATCTGGAGCGAGCTAGCTGGCGAAAATTTGCCGCTGCCGCTAGGAGGCATGGCGATCCGCCGCAGCCTGCCGATAACGGACGCCACCGAGTGCGAGCGCGTGCTAACGGAGGGCGTACGTATCGCCACCGCGCATAAGCCCTTTTTGTCGCACATGCTCCTCGAGCGAAATTTAATCCGCGTCGATAAAGAAAAGCTAAAAACATATCTAAATCTCTACGCAAATGATAGCTCCATCTCGATGAACGAAACGCAGCTAAAGGCGGTAAATAGGCTCTTTGCGCTTGGCTACGAGCGAGGATTTTACCCGCTACCGATCAAGGCCGAAAACTACCTAGTGCCGACCGAGTACAACGATATAAGGTTTAGCTAATGCAATCAACGCTCATAGAACTCGGCATCGAAACCTTTAAGATCGCGCTATATCTGAGCTTTCCGATGCTGCTCGCCGGCCTATCGGCGGGCCTTATCATCAGTATATTTCAGGCTACGACGCAGATAAACGAGATGACGCTAAGCTTCGTGCCAAAGATCATCCTCGTCGTCGTCGTGATTATATTTTTGATGCCGTGGATGGTCTCGATGATGGTCGATTTCACGACGCGTATGATAGAGTTTATCCCGAATTTCGTGCAATGACGCAGCTTGTAGATTTTTCCAAACTTAGCTCGGTGCGAGTGGGCGGCGCGCACGAGGTGGCGGTGCTAGAAAGCATTGAGGATGCGCTAAAGCCGGAATTTGCCGGGCGCATGATGATAGGCGGCGCAAACAACCTACTCATCTCGCCAAACCCGCCCGCGATGATGATGCTAGGCGGCGCGTTTGATTATATAAACTTAAGCGGCGACGTGCTTAGTATCGGAGCTGCGACGAAGTCGGGCAAAATTTACAACTTCGCCAAAAAGCATAATATCGGCGGGTTTGAGTTTTTGCAAAATATCCCTGGTACGCTAGGCGGACTAATAAAAATGAATGCGGGGCTTTGCGGCGTTAGCATTAGCGATGATCTGCTCGCCGTGTGGCTGGGACGCGGCTGGGTAGAGCGCGAGAGGATAAGCTTTAACTACCGCAAAAGCGGGATTGAGGAGCCGATTTTGGGCGCCGAGTTTAAAATCTCACGCGAATTTGACGCAGCGCTAGCCGCCAATTTTGCCGCCAAGCGCGCAAATCAGCCAAAAGGCGCTAGCTTTGGCAGCTGTTTCGTAAATCCGCCGGGCGACTACGCAGGCAGGCTGATCGAGGCCGTGGGGCTAAAAGGCTACGCGATCGGCGGGGCTAAATTTAGCGAGCAACACGCAAATTTCATTATAAATTTTAACGCCGCGACCTTCGCGGACGTGACCGGGCTCATAAATTTAGCTCGCGAGCGCGTCTTGGAGCAGTTTGGCGTCGAGCTAAAAACCGAAGTGGTCGTGGTTTAGGTTAAAAACATAGCAAACAGGCTATAATGTTTAAGATTACTCGCAAGGAGGGTCTTATGAAAAAGTTAGCTTTAACCTTGTTTTTAGTATTTTGTTGCCTGTCGGTAGCACAGGCCGGACCGAATCACAACGACGGCCTGGCCGCAAAATCAAAAGGCCAGTGGAAGGACGCGGAGAACTACTTTAAGCTAGGCTGCTATAAAGAAAAGGTCGATTCTTCTTGCAAGGAGCTCGGGCAGCTTTATGAGTTTGGCAAGGGTTCTGACGTCAAAAAAGACTCCGGACGCGCAAAGCAGGCCTATGAAAAGTGCTGCGAGATATCGTTTGGCAAGAGAAGCGACTGCTGCGACAAAGTAAAAGACAAAACCGCCGTGAGCGCCGAAAAGGGCTGCGAAAACAACGATGCGGCGGACTGCATAGACTACGCTTATGAAAAACAAGATGTCAAATACTACCAAAAAGCTTGCGATCTGGGCTCAAATTTAGGATGCCTATGGACGGGCTACTCGTACACCGAGGGCAAAAACGGTGCCGAGCACGATCCTAAAAAGGGCTTTGAGATATTTTCAAAACTTTGCAGTAGCGGCTACGACGACGGTTGTAAATTTGTAGCGATGGGCTATAGAGACGGCAAAGGCGTAGAGAAAAATATAGACAAAGCCGTCGAAATCCTAAGTGAAATTTGCCAAGGCGAGAGATTTGACGGATGCGCCAAACTAGGCGAAATCTACCAAGACGATACCTACGGCAAAAAAGACGAAGCAAAAGCGTACGAGTACTATCTCCTAGCCTTTACGAAAAAAGAGCACGAAGCCTCAGGAAAATACGTAAAAGATAAAGACAATGCCGCAAAAGCCTGCGAAGCAAATATCGCTCTCGGGTGCGAATACGCGGGCTCTACGTACTACCAAGAAAAGCAGTTTGCTAAAGCCGCGGAGTATTTTGACAAAGGCTGCGAGCACGGCCTAGTCGAGTCATGTTTGTTTGCGGGCTACACGTACTACATGCCGCCGACTGAAAGCGGAGTCGCAAAAGATCTTGAAAAGGCTAAAATTTACTTCAAAAAAGGATGCGATCTAGGCTCGGCTCAGAGCTGCAGCACGCTAGAAAATATCAAATAAACCGCGGGCGCAAATTTAACCGTTTGCGCCTAAATTTATCTTTCAAACCATAAAATCATACGATCGCGGAAGTCAAATTTAGCTAACGTCGTAAATTTAACCGTGCTCGCGAGCCAAATTTGACCGTCAAATTTAGCTCTAAAACCTAACCCAGATAATAACCAGCCAAAGCCGCGGCAGCAACGACGACAGTAAGCGCGGCCGTTAGTTTATATAGCCGCAAGGCTCCCGCGCAGCGACTTTTCATATCGCGGATTTTAGGTGGCTTGCTAGTTAAATTTAGCTCTAAAAGCGCCGCGTCAAATTTGCCGCATTCTAGCCTCCCCTCCGCAAAATCTCTAAAAATCAGCGTATCAAAATGCAGCCTAATATGCAGATAAAACAAAACCGCAAAAGCCGTCAAAAAGCCCGCAATCACGGCAAAATGCGTAAAAATAGTAAGACAGACGGCCAGCTGAAGCAAATTTAACAAGAAAAACAGCCTATGCGTCGCTAAAAATCTAGCCGTAACCAGCGCCAAAGCCCTATCGTCCGTCCTTTGGTGGCATTTCCGCTCCCCGTCTTGCGCCGCTATTTTGCTTTGCTCCGCATTCGTCATTTTCCCTCCTTATTTTGGGCGTTTGTCTTTGGTTAAATTCCCGTTCATTTTTGCCGAGAATTTTGCAATGCCGCTTGTTTCTAGCCTGCAGATTTTTAAATTTGACCCCTTAAACAAACTTGCTTAAATTTCTGTGCCTATTTCGCGCGTAAATTTGCCGCACTTGCTTTTGCGAATTTAGCCGGTTTTACTCCGCTTTCAAATTTCACAGGTGCGGACGGCTGGCTATCTGCTCTATCCGATCGCGTAGCGAGCTAGAGACGGCGATCTTTTCGCGGCGCGATTTTATTAAATTTAGCGCGTCATCAAAGCCAAAGCCCCTATAAATCACCATCCAGGCAAGCAGCACCGACGCGCTCCTGCCGTAGCCCAGCGCACAGCACACCAACACCTTTTTGCCGTTTTGCTCGGCGGCTCGTTCGTTTGAGTTTGCAAAAATTTGTTCCGCCTCGCCGATCTTGCTTTCGTTTGCCGAGCCGCGCGTTTGCAGATTTGCCCGCGCGTCCGCTTGCTCGTTAAATTTCAAATTTCGCTCGTTCGCATAGCCCGCCTTGGCGCTAAAATTTGATCCTAACTCCGCCGCCGTTTGCGGTAAATTTTCGCCGCCGCAAAGAGTCGTTTTTACTATCCGCTCAAGCTCGTCTGCGCCGTGTTTTAACTCGTCTACGCTCGGCGTTATCATATCTAACATAGGTAGGCTCGCGTAAATTTGCGTGCCGTCTGGCCGCTCAAACTCAGCCGCACAGTCAAGCACCGCGTCAAATTTACCCGCCTGCTTAACCGAGCCAAGATACAGCCCCGGCAAAATCTCGTCTGAAAGCCGTTCACCCCCGACAGGACCACAATCAGCGCCATCCCGCCGATGGCGATGCCGATGATGGAAATAA
>JBHRQF010000048.1:0-7828 GCA_042645325.1 Campylobacter sp.
CCCTTAGGATGCCGTCCTCTTCGATGAGCTCTAAATTTGGCGCTGCGCCCACGCAAACCATGTCGTAGTGGCTTTGCAGACAGATTTTAGGCTCGCCCTTTACGGCGTGGATGTTGCCAGCCTCGTCGATGTTTACGCTAAAGCCCTGAGAGCGCGCAAAATCCGCTAAAAACTCCCTCATCTGCTCAGTTTCACAGCTACAGTGCGGTATCTCACACAGCTTTTTAAAATCGTTCATAACCTCGTTTTTTTGCATGTTTGCTCCTTAAATTTACTTAACGATCTCGCCCGTGTAGCCCGTCGTCGCCACCGCATCTAGCAGCCGCTTCTCGCTCACGCCGTCTTTCGTCTCGACGCGGGCGGTTTTATCGTGCAGGCTAGCTTTGGCGCTGATGACGCCGTCTACCTTTAGCAGGGCTTTTCGCACCATCGCCGTACACAGCGGACAGTGCATCCCCTCGACTTTGATAACAAAATTTTGATTTGCAAACGCCACGCTTGCAAGCAGTAAAATAGATAGAATTTTATTCATAAATTTTTCCTAAAACTTCGGGGTATGATAGCAGAATAATCACAAAAACAGCTAAAAAAACGTAGATGAAGATCCACTTTTTGCGGCGATTTGCGAGGTCGCAGGATTTTGGCTTTTTGAAAAAATAAAACGCACTCGCCGCAAAACAGATCGCGGCAAGTGCGGTAAAATAGGGCCTCAGCTCGGTTAGGCTCTCTATCGCCTCCGAGCCAAGCAGGCTAAACGAGGCGCCAAAAATCAAAAACAAAAGCGCGGGTAGGCAGCAAAGAGTCGCCGCCAGCGCGCTCGCAACCGACGCCAGAGCTAGCCAAAAGCCCTTCATTTGACCTCTTGCGACTTGTAGTCGTAGCTAAATTCTTTTGGAGAATAGTAATTTAGCACATTATCGTCCACTTCGCCGTAAGGATAGCCGAAGTTATTTAGCGGGAATTCCGCAGGCTTCGGCGATAGCACGAAGTCGCGCGCGTCGTTAAAGCCGATCCAGCACATCTCCCAGTTGCCGAATAAAAACTCGCGAACTTTTGCAAGCTTGCTGTCGTCGTTGCTCAGCTTCTCGCCTAGGCGCACCTTCGCCACATCCGCAGGATCGACCGGGATCCAGCCGTAACCTTTGAGATAAAATTCCGCTCTGCAGTGCTGACCGCCAGAGATCGCCGCAAGGCCCTTCTCGTCAGCCTTTCCCATCTCGTTTGAAAATCTGCTCTGCCCCACTCTGATACCGAAAATCTCGCGCGCAGGTATACCTACGGCTCTGCAAAGCCCCACAAATACGGAGTTTATGTCGGTGCATTTTCCCACCAGTTTGCCGCTTTCAAGTATCGCTTTTACGTCGCCCGTGCCGCAGCCTAGGATACTGTTGTCGCGCCGCATGGTGTTTGCCACCCACGTATAGATCGCTTTTGCGCGCTCTAGATCGCCTTTTACGCCTTTAGTTATTTCCTCTGCTTTTTGCTTTACAATGCCGTCATTTGGGATGTGTTGAGTAGGTTTTAGATAAAACTCCGTCTCAGGACTTAGCTTTTCGTTCGGGTTAAATTTAACCTTGCTAAAGTCGGTGTTTCGCTCAAAGGTTTCTACTCTAAATTTAACGCTAAGCGTCGGCTTTGCCACCTCGGCGTAATCCACGTAAAGCGTCGGGATCGCGTCATAATTCACCGACGGATTAGCAAAATTGCCGTCAAATTTGATGTCACTTACGCTTTGATATTCTCTAACAAACGGCAGCGGTATCCACAGCCTGGTTTTCTTGCCCGCCTCTAAAATTTCGTGGTTTAAAGTGAGGTCAAAAACCCTCTTGTTGCCCATAGCTTTGCCCTCGCCCAAAACGGTGCTCGGAGTTGCCATAACGGCGCCTAAAATCGCAGTGTTTCTTAAAAAATCGCGTCTTTGCATGAAATGCCTTGTATAAATAATAGTTGTCCCGCAACTCTTGGGCGGTATTTTACTAAGAAAGGCTAAATTTGGCTTTAAATAGCGGTATTTTCGCGAGTCGTTTGGGCATAGTCAAATTTTGAATAATTTTTTAAATTTTACCGGCCGAGACCTGCACCGCAAAAACGCTAAATTTGGTTTGGTTAAAATTTATGTTGTTAAGTTGTATTTATTTGTATAGCGGCTTAATTTTAGGATTTTTAAGGTGCTGGTCTCGGCGAGTCAGATTTGCAAATTTGAGTTCAAATTTGAATAGAAAAAGTTAAGGCGAAGTATCGTGAGATGATTTTTGGGGTTTTGAAGTTAAAATTTGACGAAGATAAGGCATGTAGCCTATCGAGTCAAATTTTAACGAAATCCACAAAAAAGCGCTCGCGAGACAAGCCGCCAAAAAGGAGAAAATTTTGATTTTATTAATCGACAACTACGACAGTTTCGTCTTCAACGTAGAGCAGTATCTACGCGAACTAACTTCCGAAGAAGTGCGCTGCGTACGCAACGACAAAATCACGCTGGATGAAATCCGCAGGCTAAATCCGAGTAAAATCGTGCTAAGCCCCGGGCCAAAACACCCGCAAGATAGCGGTATTTGTTTAGAGATTTTACGAAGCGACATCGCCGCGCCGATCCTTGGTATATGCCTCGGACATCAGGCGATCGGCCTGGTGCACGGCGCAAAGATCAAACGCCTAGAAAAGCCATATCACGGCAAAACCTCGCTCATAAAAGTTAGCCGCAAAGAGCCGCTGTTTACGGGACTGCCGGACGAATTTGAGGTCATGCGCTACCACTCGCTTTACGTGGACGAGCTACCGTCAAATTTAGAGGCCACAGCCGTGAGCGAGGACGGCGTAGTGATGGCGCTTAGCGTGAGAGACAGGCCGATTTTTGGCATCCAGTTTCACCCCGAGAGTTACTTCACGCAGTACGGCAAAAAAATCATCGAAAATTTCATCAACTACGAAGCCGCGCCTGCGGCCGAAGTCGCCAAAGAGCCCAAAATCCGCCCGCTCAAGCCGTTTCTAATCAAACTACAAGAAAACGAGCGCCTCGACGACCGCGACTTTGAGCAAATTTGCGAAATCATCGCGAGCAAAGAGTACGAGATCACGCAGCTAGCAGCGCTTTTGGTGCTAATTAGCGAAAAAAGCCTCTATCCGCAAAGCCTAGCAGGCCTCGCCAGAAACATCCTAAAATACTCGCAGACCTACCGCGATCCCTCGCCGATGATCGATCTTTGCGGCACGGGCGGCGACGGCTTTAAGACGATAAATATCTCAACGACCGTCGCGTTTATCCTAGCAAGCCTTGGCGTCAAAGTCGCAAAGCACGGAAACAAAGCCGTCTCTAGCAAATCAGGCAGCTCGGACGTGCTTGAGATTTTGGGCGTTCAGAGCTCAAATTCGCTCCTGCGACAGCGCGAGCTGCTAAACGACAAAAATTTAGCCTTTTTCCATGCGCCGTTTTTCCATCCGTTAGTTGGCGAAGTGCGCGAAGTGCGCCAGCGCCTAGGTATCCGCACGGTTTTTAACATACTTGGCCCGCTGCTAAATCCAAATTTAGCGCTCAAAAATCAGCTCGTGGGCGTCTATCACAAACCGGTTTTGCGCCTCTATGCCGAGACGCTGCAGCTGCTGGGACGCGAACGAGCGCTGGTAGTTCGCGGCGAGGACGGGCTAGACGAGATCAGTCTATGCGATGAGACGCGCGTCGTGGAGCTACGCGGCGGCCAGATCAGCGAGTACAGCATCACGCCCGAGCAGTTTGGCTTCAGACGGGCGTTTCACAGCGAGATCGAGGGCGGCACGCCGGAGCAAAACGCCGAAATTTTAAAGCAAATTTTAAAAGGCGAGATTAGCGGGCCGAAATTTGATATCGTCGTGCTAAACGCGATGTTTGCGCTCTATGCGGCAGGCGTCGCGGACAGCCCCGCGCAGGCCAAAGAGGTCATCCTGGACGCGATAAAAAGCGGTAAAGTTTATCGCTATTTCGAGGACTACGTACGAGGCGAAGCGTGACGCTAGTTAAAATTTGCGGCATCAAAACGCCTGCGGAGGCGCGCGACGTGGCGAGTTTGGACATTGATTTTTTAGGCGCGATATTTGCTAAAAGCAAACGTCAAGTAAGCGCGCAAACGGCGCGCGAGATAGCAGGTATCGCGCATGCGGCGGGCAAAAAATGCGTCGGCGTTTTTGCCGGGCAAAGCGACTGCGAGATAATTGAAATCTGCGAATTTGTCCCGCTTGACGCGGCGCAGATCCATGGAGAGGTTAGCTCAAATTTATACGCAAATTTAAAGGCGATGAGGCTAGAGGTTTGGTGCGTTTATAGCGTGCTAGACGCGCTTCCGGCCGTCGATACCGCGCTTTGCGATATGCCGCTTTTTGATTGCAAAGGCGAAAATGCCGGCGGCAACGGCATCAGCTTTGATTGGGAGATTTTGCGTGCGGTCAAATTTGACTTTGGCATGGCGGGCGGCATCGGTGAGCATAACGCGCGCGAGGCGATCAAATTTAACCCGCGAGTGCTCGATCTAAACTCAAAAGTCGAGGACGAAAACGGTATAAAATCGGCCGTCAAAATAAAGAAAATTTTGGAGCTGATAAAGGTGTAAATTTGCTTGCGGCGAAGGCAAATTTACGCCTTTGCCGCCTTGCCTAAATAAAATATCGCATGTTTCAAATTTACTCATTTTGCCAGCTTGCCGGCTAGCGCGATCGCACCGCACCCAAAATAAGCCTAATAAAAACTTAAAATGCTAAAATAAACAAAAATTTAAAGGATACCGATGAACACCAAAGCATATTTCGGCAAATTCGGCGGGCAGTTCGTGCCGGAAACCGTTATGTTCGCGCTAGATGAGCTAGAGGCCGCTTACGAACGCATCGCAAAAACGGCTGAATTTAAAGCCGAACTAGACGATCTACTAAAAAACTACGTCGGACGCCCGAGTCCGCTATATCACGCAAAACGCTTGAGCGAGCACTACGGGCATGAAATTTACCTCAAGCGCGAGGATCTAAACCACACTGGCGCGCATAAGATAAATAACGCCCTGGCTCAAGCGCTACTTGCCAAAAAAATGGGCAAAAAGAAGGTCTTAGCAGAGACGGGCGCGGGTCAGCACGGCGTGGCGACTGCGACGGCGGCAGCACTGCTCGGCCTTGAGTGCGACGTGTATATGGGTGCGACAGACGTCGAGCGTCAGCAGCTAAACGCATTTCGCATGCAGCTTTTAGGCGCCAGAGTCGTGAGCGTAGAAGAGGGTCTAAAAACTCTAAAAGAGGCCACCACAGCAGCTATCCAAGCGTGGGTAAACGAGATAGAAAGCGCATTTTACGTCATCGGCTCAGCAGTCGGCCCGCACCCGTATCCTAGGATCGTGCGCGACCTTCAGAGCATCATCGGCCGCGAAACTAAAGAGCAGCTAAAAGAGTACGGCGTACATCCGGACTACGTCATCGCCTGCGTCGGCGGCGGTAGCAACGCGATCGGTATCTTTAGCGCGTTTTTAGATGACGCAGACGTAAATTTGATCGGAGTCGAGGCAGCAGGGCTAGGCGCACACACTCCATATCACGCCGCAACGCTAACCAAGGGCCGCACAGGCATCATCCACGGCATGAAAACGATCGTTTTACAAGACGAATACGGCATGATCGAGCCGGTACATAGCATCTCGGCGGGACTTGACTATCCAGGAGTGGGCCCAGAGCACGCGCACCTGCACGAGAGCAAACGAGCCGCCTACTACGGCGTCACCGACGACGAGTGCATAAATGCGCTATATCTAACTAGCCGCCTAGAGGGCATCATACCTGCGATCGAGAGCTCGCACGCGCTAGCGTATCTAGAAAAGCTATGTCCAAATTTGACGAAAAAAAGCGTCATCGTCGTAAATGTCTCGGGACGCGGCGACAAAGACATAAACACCGTGATGAGCTACGAGAAAGGAAAAATTTATGGCTAAGGTAAAAGACGCGTTCGCGGGCAAAAAAGCAAACATCGGCTACGTCGTGGCAGGATATCCTAGCACCAAGGCGACGAAGGAGTTTTTATTAAATTTAGACGGCAGCTGCCTGGATCTACTAGAGCTTGGTATCCCATACTCCGATCCGCTCGCAGACGGTAAGCTCATCGCGCAGGCTAGCTTTGAAACCGCTGCAAAGGGCGTAAACACGGACGCGATATTTGCCATGCTAGAAGAGTGCAAAGGCAAGATAAATAAACCCGTCGTTTTTCTCGTGTATTTTAACATCGTATTTGCTTACGGCGTAGAGAAGTTTATCGCCCGCTCAAAAGATGTCGGTATCGCGGGCTTCATCATCCCAGATCTACCGTTTGAGGAGAGCGAGGAGGTAGCGGAACTGTGCGCTAAATTTGACCTTGACCTCATCCCGCTAATCAGCGTAACCTCGCAAAACCGCGCGGATAAAATTTTAAAATTCGGCTCTGGCTTTATCTATGCTCTGGGCGCTATCGGCGTGAGTGGCTCGCAGCGAGCAAGCGAGGAGAGACTAAAAGCGCTAGTAGAGGATCTAAAAAAAAGAAGCGATCTGCCTGTTGCGGTGGGCTTTGGCGTGAAAAATAAAAACGACGCCGACGAGGTAAAAACCTATGCCGACGGCGCGATAATCGGTACCGAGATAGTCAAGCTCACGGCCAAA
Organism: Campylobacter sp.; assembly: GCA_042645325.1. GTDB lineage: Bacteria > Campylobacterota > Campylobacteria > Campylobacterales > Campylobacteraceae > Campylobacter_A. The sequence continues at coordinate 6,631 of JBHRQF010000048.1, forward strand.
TTTGAGGGCGAAGAGCTGATAAAGCAAATCAATAAACTTTTTTAAATTTAGCCACGTTTGCGTTAAATTTAAGTATAATCAAAAAATTTCGTTTAAAGGACGGCGCGATGATGGACGTTGCGGAGCTTGGGATCAAGCATCTGTGCGAGGATACCCTGGGCTACAAGGTAGAGAGCGCAAAGAGCGCGGAGGGCGAATTTTACGGCTCGAGCTTGCCGATTTTTAAGGGCAAAGAGGAGTTTCACTTTTATCTTTATTTTAAAAAAGATACGCTAAATCGCTTTGCCAGCGTGCTCCTTGGTATCGATAAGCTAGCCGAAGACGAGCTAAGCGACATCTGCAAAGAGGTGGCAAATCTCGCAATCGGCTATGCTAAAAATCTACTCAACGAACGTGAAGCAAACGCCTATAAACTAGGCACTCCCGAGTATCTAGGCAGAGCGAGCTTTCACGTCAAACTAGACGACAAACGCGTCTATAAGATCAAAAATAGAACATTTCAAGTAGGATATAAAAAAGCATGAGCGAAGAACTACAAGAGATAAATGCCGTAGAAACGGCGCTGCAAGGGGTTCAGGAGATGTTGCAGGAGCGCGGCGGGCTTTTTAAAAGCTACGACGAGTTGATGGATATCGGAGTGGATTTTATCTCAGAGCTGGGCACCACGACTATTAGCGTAAAACAGCTCTTAAAGCTCGAAGTAGGCTCTGTAATCGACCTAGAAAAGCCTGCCGGCGAGAGTGTGGAGCTTTTTATAAACAACCGAATTTTCGGCAAGGGCGAAGTTATGGTTTACGAAAAAAACCTCGCCATCAGGATAAATGAAATCCTAGACTCAAAATCCGTCATCCAGTACTTTAAACGAGAGCAGTTATGAGGATTTTTGCCGGGCTTTTGCTATTTTTCGCTGCGCTTTGGGGTTCAAATTTATCCACATATAACGTCTATGAGCGTAGTGACCGCGTGGATATTATGCTTAGCTTTGACGCGCCTTATAGCGGGACTATCCTGCAAGAGCGCAAAGACGGCGCGATAACCCTACTTTTTAAAGACTTGCAAAACGATCAGAGCATCGAAAAAAGCGTAAATTCAAGCATACTGCAAGAGCTTTTGTTTGAGCCTAGGGGCCAAAATTTAGCCCTCGTGATAAAAAGCGACGCTCAGGTGTCCGTTAGCGCGTCAAAAACCACCGACGGCT
>JBHRQF010000049.1:0-7791 GCA_042645325.1 Campylobacter sp.
TCGCCGCTTCCGGCTCGTTTTTTAGCCTCATATATACTTTGGAGCACCTCGACGGCCTCGCATAGGCGCTCGTATTCGCCCATATTTAGCAGCACGGCTTCAAATTTATTATTTTTAACGATCACGGCGCGCTTCATCTGCGCCTTGCCGACCTTGCCTAAAACGGCGCTGAAATTTCGCACCACTTCGGTTGCCGTGTAAATTTCATCTTTGCTAAAAGTAGTCATTTCTGCTCTTTACGTAAAATTCTGTGTAAAATATAGCATATTATCTTTAAATTCAAATTAAAATATAATGGCGTATTATGTTCGTTAAAATTTATTTTAGAGTGTTTTATATTTTTAGAGTAAAATTTGCGAGTATATAAAAGATGAGGTAGTAAAATTTGATGAAAATAGCCGCTTCATCAAATTTGTAAAAAGAAATAAAAGCGAGTTAAATTTGACCCAAATCGGCGCTTTTGCGATATAAAATGTTGAAAAATAAGCCACGACTTTACTCAGCAAGCGCAATAGTCGTCAAATTTAAAAGCTAACGACCAAATTTAAAGTATAATAAGCAAAAAGCCGCCAAAAACAATCCGTTTAAGGCGGCAACTAAACATCAAATTTAGCAAAAGGCAAGCAAAATTTTACAACTTACCTTTTGCCGACGTTATGGAGTTGATAAATTTATAGTCGATATTTATCTCGCGTTCTTTTGGCAAGCTTGCGGCGAGTCGCTCCAGCGTTCCCTCAAAGTCGTCAAATAGATAATTCGCCATACTACCAGGGTTTGGATTTATCTCGTTTAGATAGACTTCGCCGTTTACCTCGAAAAAGTCGCAGCGTATCAGCGCCCCGTCAAAGCCGCAGTTATAGATGCGCTCAAAGCTTTGTTTTAGCTTGGCGGCTAGCTCTGCACTGATATCGGCCTCGCGCGCCCTGCTCTCGTTTGAAAAGCTCATATATTTTTGCTCGTAGTCTAAAAATTCCTTCTTTTTAGGCTCTTCGATGATGGAAAATTTGATCTCGCCGTCCGCCTTGCAGCCTGCTAGATTGTACTCCTTGACACCCTCTATAAATGGCTCAACCAGGATCTCTTTGTCAAACTCATATGCCACGTCTAGGCCGTATTCTAGCTCGCCGGCGTCTTTTATCACGCTCACGCCGATAGAGCTTCCTAGTCGGAGCGGCTTTAGGATCACAGGTAGCGGCAGACTAGGCGCCTTTTCTCTGCTTACAACCTCGTAGTTTAGGGTTTTTACGCCCACTTTTTGCGCTAGCAGTTTGGTTAGCTCCTTGTTGTAGCTTAGCGCGCTAGCCTCCACGCGAGGACCGATGTAGCTAAGACCGTAAAACTCGAGCAGCGCCGCGATCTTGCCGTCCTCGCCGTCCATACCGTGGACTAAATTTATAAACGCGTCCGCCTCGATCTTTTTCTCGCCCAGCAACCCGCCAGCAAAAAATCCGCCCTGCTTAAGAGTAAGCTTTTTGGCGTTTTTATACTTGCCCGAGCTAAAGAAATTCGCCTTCATATCGGCGCCGTTTATCAGGTAAAATTCTCTAAATTTATCGCAAAATATAAATAAGGGTTCGTTTTTTAGTACCTTTTTTAGGGCTATGGCGCTCACGATACTGATCTCGTGTTCGTAGCTTTTAGCGCCGAATATCACAGCAAATTTCATATCTTTTCCTTTTTTATGCTAGTTTTTTTAGGGCTTGTTTGACGAGTTCGCCCGTATTTTGCGCGTCGCACTCGCTTAGCGCCTTGGTTATCTTTTCTCTTTTAAAGCCAAGACTCTCAAGCGCCAAGATCGCTTCGTGCTGATAGCTAGGCAGATTTTCGTCCATCGTCATCTTTGCGTCGCTAAGTTCAGCGATGATGCGTCTAGCCGTCTTTGCGCCGATGCCCGGCACCGTTTGCAGCGCCGCAGCGTCTCCGCTTTTTACCGCGTTTAAAAATGCGTTCGGATTTAGACTCGAGCACACCGCCATCGCCGTCGCCGCGCCGATACCGCTTAGTTTTATCAGCATCTCAAACATCTTTTGTTCGTTACTATCTAAAAACCCGTAAAGCAAGTCCGCATCCTCGCGGATGATCTGCGTGATGTTTAGCTCCACGCTCTGGCCTCGTTCGAGCTTTGCCGAGCAAAAAAGCGAGATTGCTACGCCGTAGCTCACGCCGCCGGCTGTTTTTAAGATGAGATTTGCGGGCTCTTTTTTGGTTATCACGCCCTCGATCGCTTTTATCATCGTTTTCCTTTAAAATTTGCGATTATCTCTAAAATTTGATTAATTCTTGCAAAAATTTATCCGTCACTTCGCTAAAAGCGGCATTTAAAGCCCTCATCGCGATTTCGCCCTCGTCCGCACCTACGTCTTTTTGTGAGCTTAGGACGACGCTTTTTAGTTCCTTACCATCTTTAAAAAAGCTAAACATCATGGAAATTTGCGCCTTTTGATCTTTGATTTGAAGCGTGAGTAAATTTGACTTTACGCTAATGTCCGCGTTTTTAAAAGAGGGCTTAAACACGCACTGATCGCTCGCGGCTATGATCAAATTTCGCCTAGCCATCTCGCTTGGGAGCGCTAAAAATTTGATATTTTTTAGCGGACGGATCTCACCGTTTGCGTCTATCTTTAGGACTTCGCGGCTCTCATACGCACCAAAAACCCGCACCTCCTCGATAAAAACCGTTTTTTTGGGCTTGTTTGCGCACTCTTTAAATTTATCCTCCGTGCTGCCTAGCATAAAGTAATTCGTCCTAGGCGCAGGCTTTGCTAAAACGCTACAACCGCTAAAAAACAGCGCCACGGCAGCTAAAACCGTGCTTAAAATTTTCATTTTTCGTCCTTTTTCTGCGTGTCTTTAAAGAAAAAATCGTACGGGTCGTCCTCGAGTCTAAAGAGGGTGTTTCTAAAATCCGAAATGAGCTTTTGAAAGCTTAGTAGCGTCCTTTCCGTCTCGTCGCTAAGCGTATTTAGCGTGCCCTTTACGTCGTATTCGCCGCTTTTTATCTTTTCCGAGATTGCAGCTTGTAGATTTTTGAGCGCTTGCGCGGCGTCCGTGGCCTTGGTCGTAAACGAATTTACGAACTCAAGCGTGCCCGAGGCGTTTTTTAGCGCTTTTTTTAGCTCGTTTAGCGTCAAATTTGCATTTGCCAAAACCTCATTGGCGTTTGCTATAGTCGCGTTTATATCGAGATTTCCGGCATTTATTTTTTTCATCGCTTCATCGGCAGAAACTAGGATAGACGAAAATTTAGCCGCGTTTTCGTCGCTTAAAAATTTATTGATATTTTTAAAAGTAGACTCTAAATTTTTCGTTAGATACTCTGCCCTATTGCCTATTTTGTCAAAAAAACTCGCTTCAAGTCCGATGTATGCTTTTTCGTTTTTATCAAAGAGCGGGCTATCCATGCTGCCGCGAGAGATATTTAGGTAGCCGATGCCAGTGATGCCTTGTATCTCCGCGGACGCCGTGCTGTCGGTTCTAATTGGTATATCTTTTCTCACGGAGAGCTCAAGCTCGATAAGGGCCTCTTTTTCGTCGGCAAAGCGGATATCCTTGACCGTGCCAGCATCTACACCGATAAATTTGACCGTGGAGTCCTTTTTGATGCCGCTTGGCAGGCTTGTGGTTTTGATGAAATACGACCTATAATCATCGGCCTTTTTCCCGTATCCGCCTAGCCACCACGCCGCGATACCTAGCGCGCTCACTACTAGCACGAAAAAAAGGCCTATCAAAGTATAATTTATTTTATTTCCCACCGTTTTTCCTTGTTTTTAAAAGCTCTTCGAGCGGATTTTCTGGCATTTTCATCAGCTGCTCAAAAGTCCCTTCAAAGGCTATCTTTTTATCCTGAAGTATCAAAAATCTATCTAAAATCGTGCAGATACTGTCTATATCGTGCGTCACCATCACGACCGTAACGCCAAGCGTATCTCGTAGCTCCACCACCAGCTCGTCAAACGCCCGCGCGCTACTTGGGTCAAGGCCGGAGTTTGGCTCGTCTAAAAACAAAATTTTAGGACTTAGCACTAGAGCCCTAGCCATCGCCACGCGCTTTTTCATACCTCCGCTTAGCTCGCTTGGGTACTGCAAAGCGACGTTTTCGCTAAGGCCTACTTTTTGCAGCCAAAACATCGCTATCTCGCGCATAGAGCGCTCACTCATCCCGCTATACTCTTTTAGTAGGATGTAGATGTTTTCCAGCACGTTCATCGAGGTATAAAGTGCGCCGAACTGAAACATCACGCTGCAAGCGAGCTTCATCTCCTGTCTAGCCGCTTCGTCTAGCGACCATAGATCGCGCCCCAGCATCTCGACTTTGCCGGCGCTTGGCTCTTTTAGATATATCATCGTTTTCATCAGCGTCGATTTGCCCGTGCCGCTACCGCCTAGTAGCCCGTAAATTTCAGCCTCGTTTACGTGAAAATTTAGCCCGTCGTGGATCACTCTGTCGCCAAATTTCGTCGTTAAATCAGTCGCTTTTATTATCATTTATATGCCTAGCTGCGTGAAAATAATCGAAAACAGCGCGTCCACCATGATCACGCCAAATATCGCGTTTACAACGCTTACGGTCGTATATGTACCCACGCTTTGGGTGTTTCCGCCGATCTGAAAGCCTCTCATGCAGCCGATAAACGCGATCACGATGCCAAAAAACGGAGCCTTAAAAAGCCCGACATAAAGGTGTTTGATATCCACCTCTTGACCAAACCTCGCCAGATAGCTATCAAAGCTGATATTTAAGTAGTTTTCCATCACGACCATCTCGCCAAAAATCCCCGCCACGTCGGCTAAAAACACGATAAGCGGCATGGCGACGATAAGAGCTATCACGCGAGGAAGAACGAGAAATTTAAACGGATCAAATCCCATCGTCTTCATCGCGTCGATCTCTTCGGTGATTTTCATGACGCCGATTTGAGCAGTAAAGCTTGACGCCAGGCGCCCCGCCACGATGATAGCGGCGATAAGCGGAGCTATCTCGCGCAGGGTCAAAAGCCCCATCATCTCGACGATTATTATCGTAGCGCCGAAACTCTCGAGCAAATTTGAACCCTGATATGCCAGCACGATGCCGATGAGAAAGGAGGTGAGGCACACGATAAAAACCGACTTTATACCCGCATCTTCAAAATAAGCTAAAATTTCCTTCACGCGGATATTTTTTAGCATAAAAATCTTGCTAAATTTGACCAAAAACTCGCCCATAAAATTTAAAAAAGCGCAAAACCCCGCAAAAAACGCGGCCAAATTTTTGCCGATTTGAGAGAACGGATTTTCGTGAGGTTTGGCGTCTACGATCTGCTTTATTTTAGGATTTATCTCGCTGTTTATCGAGGCAAAAATCTTTTGCGCATGCGGGTTTAAATTTACGAGCTCGTACTCTTTGCTAGCATTTAAAAAGGTATTTTTAAAAAAAAGCGCCGCTGCGTAGTCGAGCTCTTTTGCATCTTTAAAATTTAAAACGATTTTGTTAAATTTCTTTGAGCCGATGAGCGCGGCCGTTTGGGTCCAAATTTGAGCCGGCAGCTTGTAGTTCCAGTCGTTTTTTAGATTTATAGTTAGCTTGCCGCCGCCTTGCTCGCACTTGTAAAATTCGCTTTCAAATTTTAAAAAAAGAGGCAAATTTAGGCCTTTCTGACGTTGTTGTTTTTCTTAACTACGTAGTCTATGTCGCCGTCTTCGGTCTCGACCTTGGCTATCGTTATGACTCGGGCGATCTCGTTTTCGCGGGTGCTGTACGTGATGTCGCGAGCGGGATCCACGAGCCTAAATTTTATCTCGTTAAACTCGCGCCAGTTGCTGTGATTTATCACCTTTGAGTTAAATATTCCGTCTTGAATATTGGCTATCTCACTTTTTAGCTCGGCTATCACGGCTTTTTTCTCGCGAAATTCCTTTAAAAGCGCGTTATACTCGTGCACTAGCTGCTGATACTCTTTTAGTTTTTTCATAAATGTCACCGGCGGAGTGTTGTTAGTGCTTTTTAGTTCTTCGATTTTAGCTTTTATGACGTTTATCGGACCTTTGTTTTCCTCGATGACGCATCTTTTAGACTCCAGCGTGCGCGGCATTTTTACGATCTGTTCTCTGATGGTTTTTATCTTTGCCATGCGCTCGTTAATCTGCTCGCCCGTGTTTTTTATCATGCTAAAATCGACTAAAATTTTATTATTTACGCCCTTTAGTTTTTTTATCTCTAGCGTGTCGGCGATTATGATATTTGAATTTGATACGAGCGTATCGATGCTTACGCTTTCGGCGATTATCTCGCCGCCGATCACTGATTTTATCACGGCTTTTTTAGCTTTTACTTTGCCGCCTTCTAACCTATCTATTTCGACGTATTCGCCGTCAAAGCTACCGATATGTACGGCGATTTTCGCATCTTTTGCCTCTATGAGGGCTTTAGCGTGGGTTTGTCCTCCGATCACTACCTTGTTTGCCTTTACTACGGCGTTTGCGGCGACGTTTCCATCCACGTTTACTTCGTTTGCTTCAACCGTCATACCAGTACCTATGGCGTCTTTTGTTAGGTCTTTTTCTTTTACGTTTAGCGTTACGTTGGTATCTAGTCCAGTATCCACCGAGCCAGTGGTTTTAAACGAAATTTCATTTACGTCAAGCTCATCTTTGATATCAAAAACGCCTTTTTCCTCTTGGACATAGCCAGCCTTTTTGGAGTAAAATTTTATCCCCTCCTCGCCTTCTTTCGAGTATATATTTTCAGTATGTTCGGGCATTTTCGTTATCGTTATTTTAGGTTTTTGCGTCGGCAGTAGATTTCCCCTCACGTCGCGGCCGTTTGCGCCCTCTCTTAGTTTTACGTATTCAAATATCAATTCATTTTCGGTTACGCCTAGCAAATAGCCTCTGTTTGCGTAGTCGACCTTGTCGTTTTCATCTGTGGATTTATTTTTATTTTTATAGTAAAACACCAGCGCGTCGTCTGCCGATGGATTTACGTTTACGCCTGCAGTTACGACAAAGGAGTAGTCTTTGTCGATAAATTCTTTTACTCTTAAAACCGAATAAATTTTAGCGACCTCTTCTAGCATCGTTTTGTTTCTGATGCCCACCAGGATGCCTACTTTTATCAACTTTTTGTAGATGAAATTTATCAGCTTTTTGTCAAATTCTTTAAAATAAACCGTGTCGGCGTTTTGCGAAACGGTGGCTAAAATTTTAGTTAAATTCTTATTCGCATTTATGGCGACATTAGGCAAAGGCGTTGGTTTTACCTGCCTCGTGTCGTAAAATTTAACCAGATAGTTTTGTTTTATGCTTTCTACTTTTTCTACGAAAAAATTATCGTCGTCAAAGATGTTTAGTTTTTCCGCAGGGATTTGGCGAGGCTGGCTCTCGCCCGCCACCTTACACTCGGTTTTGATTTCTATGATATCAAAATCTATAAATTTGCTATCGACGCCGAAGTGCTTTGCTAAATTTAATATCTCGCCGTACGGATTGGCGGTCTCGACCTCCATCTCGGCTAGGAAGTTTTGCTGCGCGTTTTGGTTTTCTGGCACGTGATACTCTTGCGTTATTTTTATTTTCGCGAGATTATCTCTAAAATTTCATTAAAAACTCTTGATTTTACGTCTTTTAAAACTAAATTTGCCTATTATTGCGCTAAAAATTTACTAGGATTTTCGTGTTTATCAAGGGCTTTTTTTCAAACAGCATCGGCATTATGGTTTCGCGAGTTTTAGGGCTCGTACGCGACTTGCTTACGGCTTCTACTTTGGGCGCGGGCATTTATAGCGATATATTTTTTATCGCGTTTAAGAT
>JBHRQF010000050.1:0-7645 GCA_042645325.1 Campylobacter sp.
TAAAATTCAGCCAAATTTCGGCGCGGTATTTTGAGATGATTTTTTGAGTTTTGAAGCAAAATTGAGCGTGCGCTAGGCATATAGCCTGCGGAGCGAAAATTTTGCAAAATCTCGAAAAAGCACTCAAAAGACAAACCGATAAAGAAAGGAATACAAATGAGAGCATTAATCAGCGTCAGCGATAAAGAGGGGGTTGTAGAGTTTGCAAAAGGACTCGAGCGGCTAGGTTTTGAGATATTAAGCACGGGCGGCACGCACAAACTGCTAAAAGAGCAGGGCGTAAAGGCGGTCGAAGTGAGCGAATACACGGGCTCGCCCGAGATGTTTGAGGGGCGCGTAAAAACCCTGCACCCAAAGATTCACGGCGGGATATTGCATAAGCGAAACGACGCAAATCACGTAAGCCAAGCCGCGCAACACGGCATCGGCGGCATCGATCTGGTCTGCGTAAATTTATACCCGTTTAAACAAACCACAATCCGCACCGATGATTTTGACGAGATCATCGAGAACATCGATATCGGAGGCCCTGCGATGGTGCGTTCGGCGGCTAAAAACTTCGCTAGCGTTTATATCGTCACGAGTCCGCTTGATTATGACGAGGTTTTACGAGTCATAGGGGGTGCGGACGAGAGCGAGAAGGCTATTTTTAGGCGAAATTTGATGATAAAAGCCTACGAGCACACCGCGGCCTACGACTCGATGATCGCAAACTACATGAACGAGCGCTTTAACGACGGCTTTGGCGAGATGAAATTTATCGCCGGTAGCAAGGTTTTTGATGCGCGTTACGGCGAAAACCCGCACCAAAAGGGCGCGTTATACGAGTTTGATTATTTTTTTAGCAACAACTTCACCGCGCTAAAAGGCGAAGCTAGCTTTAACAACATTACCGACATCAATGCCGCTTTGGCGCTAGCAAGCAGCTTTGACGCCGCTCCTGCGGTCGCCATCGTCAAGCACGCTAACGCTTGCGGCTTTGCCGTAAAATCAAATCTGCTAGAAAGCTACGTCGAAGCTCTAAAATGCGATCCCGTCAGTGCATACGGCGGAGTCGTGGCGATAAACGGCACGCTAGACCGCGCCTTGGCCGAGAAAGTCAATGAAATCTACGTCGAGGTCATCATCGCCGCAAACGTGGACGAGGACGCGCTTGCTGTATTTGAAGCCAAAAAGCGTATCAAAATTTTCACTCAGGGCAATAAATTTTTGCAGCGCGCAAACGACAAATACGACTTCAAACACGTTGACGGCGGCTTTGTCTATCAGCAAAGCGACGAGGTGAAAGCTAGCGAGCTAGAAAATATGAAACTACAAACCGAGCGCGCAGCCAGCGAGGCCGAGCTAAAAGACCTTGAAATCGCGTGGAAAGTCGCGGCTCTCACGAAAAGCAACTGCGTCGTTTATGTAAAAAACAGCGCCGTGGTTGCTATCGGCATGGGTATGACTAGCCGCGTGGATGCCGCGCGCGCAGCAGTGGCGAAGGCGCGCGATATGGGGCTTGATTTACGCGGTTGCGCGCTTGCTAGCGAAGCGTTTTTCCCGTTCCGCGATAGCATCGATATCGCAAGCGAGGCTGGCGTAAAGGCCGTGATACAGCCGGGCGGTAGCATCCGCGACGACGAGGTCGTGAAGGCGGCAAACGAGCACGGTGTGGCGATGTATTTTACGGGTGTGCGCCACTTTTTACACTAAAATTTGATCTTTTTTTTGCGGCAAGGCGGCGTAAATTTGACTGCGCCGTTTCGCCGCTTTAGCTTATTAATCTGTGGCACGTTTGTTCCGCTTTGCTTAAATTTGACGTGCCTGCTTTTAAATTTGGACTGCGATTTGCTTGCGCTTTGGAGATTAAATTTAATTGAAAGCGATTTATGAAGCAAATTCTGATTTTCTTGGTATTTTTGGCTGGGCTTTATGCGGCTAATATCTACGTAAACGGCGAAAAGGTCGGCGGCAGCGACCAAAACTCGACCTATAACGGCGAGAGCAAAAACGAAATCCTAAAACAAGAGGGCAAAAAACAGCTCTGCAAAAAAGGCTACAAGCAGTATTGCTAAGCGGCTACTTTATGTTTTAATCGGCGGTCAAATTTACGCCGCCAAATTTTATCTCATCTCAAATTTCACATCATCAACGCTCGGGTTTTGTCGCTCAAATTTGATGCCGCGGCCGTCAAATTCAAATTTAATCCCTTAAGCAAGGTCAAGACGCCCGCGCGCAAAATAAGAGTATAATTCTCCAAAATTTAAAACAAGGATAAAAAAATGAGCGATTTTTTCAAAAACGCCGAGCAGTTTAACGCCGAGGGTGCGACGGTGCCGTTTTATAGATATAGCGAAGGCGGCGTGGATTTCGTTGGTTTTGACAGCCGCCCGTGCGTACCGCCCGAGCCTATGGTAAATGCGCTAGTAGCGATCAAATTTGCAAACCAAAACACCAAAATCGTGATGGTAAATCATAAATTTCCCGCCGGACTGATCCCTAAAATTGCGGAGCAGTTTGACGTCGAGCGCGAGGATCTGGAGGGCGGGGCGATCAAGATGACCTTTAGCCTAAAGCAGGGCGCGGATGTCAAGAATGTAGACACAAGCCTTTGCCACTGAGATAGGCTATGCTTTTAAACACCTTTGCGCCGCCTTTTAAGCTAGTCGGCGGTTATTTTATTGCGGGCATTTGCTTTTTGATAGCGAGTATCCCAGCTTTTTTTGCGGCGGATTTTGAGACGATCGCAGGGCTTGAGACGGCGGGATTTTTACACGTGTTTTTCGTCGGATTTGTTATGAGCATCATCATCGGCGCGCTTTATCAGCTCACTTCGGTGATTTTAGAAAAGCCGTTTTCGACGATCAAGGGTGCGGTGGCAAATTTAGCCCTTTACTGCGCGGGCGTAGCGTCGATGAGCTACGGGATGATCAGCGGCAAAACGGGCTTCATACACGGCGGCGGCATGGCGCTTTTTCTTGCGCTGCTGTTTTTTGGCACGACCTATATCGTTAGTTTTATGGATAATGAAAAAAAGAGCTTCGCGGCCTTTATGCTTTTTGTTTCGGCGATATTTTTACTCGCCGGCATCTCGCTTGGATTTTGCCTTTTGATGATACTTTCGGGCACTTTGCCGATGGATTTTATGTTCGCGCTTAAATTTCACGTATATTTCGTGCTCGGGTTTGTCTTTTTTATCATCGTCGGCGTGGCGACCGTGCTGCTACCGATGTTTGCCCTGGCGCACGATCTAAAATTTACGCTTAGCAAATTTGCCTTCGGATTTTATATTTTGGCTGGCGTTTTGCTCTTTTTTAGCGAAATTTACGCGTACTTTGCGTTTGGGGCGGCGATTATTTGCTTTGTCGCCGAGGCGCTGCATATCCTAAAAAAGCGCGTTCGCAAAGCGTATGACTACTGGAACGTCAATATCGCTCTTTCGCTCGCGGCCTTCGTGCTGTTTTGCGTATTTATCGCGGCGGATAGATACGATATGGCGGTGTTTATGCTAATTTACGGCTTTTTATTCGCTTTTATCGCGGCTCATCTTTACAAGATCGCGCCGTTTCTCATCTGGTACCACTATGTGGCACCCTTTGTGGGTAAGACAAAAGTGCCGCTACTAGATCAGATGATCCTTAAAAAGCCCGCATATATCGGCATCGGCTTTAACGCCATTGGGCTTGCTCTCTACGAGCTTGGCATCTGGCTAGAGATAAAATCGCTCGCGCACTGCGGCGTAGCTAGCCTGCTCGTCAGTATCGTTTTAGTCGCGATAAATATGATAAATGTTTTTAAATTTACTAAATTTGGAATAAAGGAAGAAAAATGAAAGAAAAAATCTATGCCGCGCTCTCAAATATCGTCGATCCCGAGGTGGGCTTTGATATCGTATCCTTGGGGCTCATTTACGACGCGGCTTGCGACGAGAACGGCAAGGCAAAGGTCACGATGACGCTATCTACGCGCTCATGCCCGCTGCACGAGATGATACTAAGCTGGGTCGAGACGGCGGTGCTGAATGTCGACGGCGTAAAAGAGTGCGAGATAGACCTCGTGTGGGAGCCTGCGTGGAGTATCGAGATGGCGAGCGACGAGGTGAGGGCGGCGCTGGGGGCGTGAATTTGGTGCTAGCTATAAGCACGGGTTACCGTGAAGCTCGGTACAGGGTGCACAGCAGGAATTTAGCGGCTGGGGATTTGAGTTTAGCATGCGCGTCACGCCGTTTGCGGACGATCCGGACTCGGATCTTGGCAACGGCGGCGTAGCCCCAAACGAGCCATTTTGGGTCATATCCGTCATGCAAAATCTCGCCAAATACGTCTATAGCAGCAAAAAATGGTTCGAGGCTTATCATTTTATATCGACCAACTCTCCTCTACGCCTTAACACGAACACAAATCTAGTAGGCGTCGCCTTCGCGCCAGATCCAGTACTAGGCGGCATAGATACGCCAAACGGCAGAGTAGAGTTTCTCCAGATGGTGGGTATCACACAGCGCGAGCTGGACTGGCTACGCGAGGATCCGACTACACAGCGCGTAGAGCGGCTCATAGATATGATGCGCAAGGACAATCCTCTGCTAATCACCGACCTAAAGCGCGAAAAAGAATATGTTTGATTTAATAGCAATTAGATCGGCAAGGCAAATTTAGCCTTTGCAGTAAGTAATGGCCGGAAATTTGCTAGCCCTTGCCGGCTATTTTTATCTCTTTTGCTATTAATTTCTAATTTATATATCCGATTTCTCATAAAAATCAGTAAAATTTAACCGGTCTAGCTTTGCTCAACAATTTTGTCCTTCAAAAACACGAAATGATTGGATTTACAGCAACATATTTAGCTGATTTTTGGTTATACGCAAATGCGCTCAAATTTATTGGTTAATTTATAAAAAGCAAATTTACTCACGTACACTGCATAAAAAACCCGCTCACCCGCGTCCGCTCGCACCAAGACACGTACAATATCCCACCACTGCCGAACATCACCTCGCCGCCTTGCTCGCAGCTTGGAAGCCCGCTATCTAGCTGCATCAAAAACTCCATCTTTTCGCCGCAAATCTGACACATCGGCAGCAAGGCGCCCTGTATCCATGATGGCTCGCCACCGATGTGTGCGAGGTTTTGCCTGCTATTTGACATCCCCCAGTCCTGAGCCGCCCAGCGCGCCGGCGTGGGCGCAAGTACTACTTCGCACTCCTTTATCGGTTCGTCAAAGGCGTATTCGACCTGCGTCCTTTCGCCGATACGTCGCGGCATACCCTGCGCGTCGTGCTCGTAAAAGACTATCTCGCCTTCGTTTATCTCTCTAACATGCGCGGCGAGGATTAGGCGCGGTAGCGAGCGCACGGGCAAGTCATGGGGTAGCGGATCAAGCGTGATGAGATGAAATAGCGGATTTTGCGTATCGCCGTCCGGCTCGTCCAAGACCCCGCCGAGCTTATATCCTGCCTCGCCGCCATCAAGCCACCAGGTCGGATGGCGCTTCGCCAGATGCGGCGCATAGGGCGCGCCGAAGTAGCCTCGCGGAAAGATTATGTGATACACGCGCTGTCCGCAGTATCTTTTGAGCCTAAATTTCTCGCCGCCAAAGCTTATTTCATTGTTCGAGGCTTTTTGTGATTTATCAACACAGGGTTCGTCTGCTTCAAATTTAACCCGCTCAAAGGTAAATCCGACAGCCTCCAGCCAATAGCCAATATATTCAAGCAGGTCGCACGGACGGTCGAAGAAGTCCTCTGCAAGCGCGAGCTTGCAGGCAAATTTTACATTTCGCGGGTCGCGGGTTTGCAGCAGGCAGCTAAAAATTTTTTGCTTATCATCTTTGCTCGTCTGCGGATCCGTAAGCCTCTCGCGCCAGATTTGCGAGCTTTCGTAACTAAGCCCGCGCCACGGATACTCCGCGTAATACGCGCTCTCGTTCGGCTGCAATTTAAAAAGCTCGCCAAGATACGGGTGCAAAAGCGGCGCTAACTCGAGACTTGCCGCTGCGATGACCTCTTCGGCGTTTTTCCAGCGCGCGCTTTTTTCATCTCTGCCGCGTTGCCATGCGCTTTTGCCCGTGCATTCGTCCGAGCGCGCTGAGCGTGCATCCTCTTCCGTCTGCGCCGCGCTTTCGTCCTGCTTCGTTTTGCGCCCATCTGCCGCCTCCTCGCGTAAAATTTCAACCGCCGCAGCGATCAAAGCTTTAAAATCCTCCTCGCCCACGTAGCCCATAGCGTCCTTTAGCAGCGTACCGCCCTCTTGTCGCCCGCGCAGCAGACTGTCCGCTAGCGTAAAATACGCCGCCGCGTCTCCTTGCAGCTGCCAAAACCGCTCGTATAAATCAGACACTCTAAAGCCGTCGCGTTCGAAATCCCGCGCTAAATTTAGCGCCTCATCCCGCTTGTCCATACTTATTTTCCTTTATAGTTTTATCGCAAATTTTACCGGAATTTTATCTTGCTTTTGCGCCAAATTTAAAGCCATCGGGTGTGGGAAATTAAGCTTTAATTCAAGAATCATGCGGATTAGGCGATACGAAAACCAAAATTTCATCTCGCAAACCGCAAATCAAACCTGCTTAAATTCGACGCTGCAAAAGCAGGTTTAAATTTACGGTTCAAAAACCGACCTTGCGCCACCCTCTTAAATTTTCATCGCGCTCCCGCCAAACTCCACGCGAAACTCGGTTAGCCCCTCGCTGCTTTTACACGAGATTTTAAACCCAAGCTCCTCGCAAAATGTTTTGACGATATGAAGCCCGATGCCAAAGCCGCCGTTTCGCTCGTCAAACCGCGTATAAAGCTCGAAAATCCGCGGCAAATTTTCCTTCGCGATACCTGCGCCGCTGTTTGAGATCGTGAGTGCTGCGGGAGTTAAATTTACGCTTACCGAGCCGTTTTCGTCGCAGTATTTTATGGCGTTGCTGAGCAGATTATCTATGATTTTTCTCGTTTTTTTATAGGACGAGCGTAGCTGCACTTCGGCGATTTGAGTGCTTAGGTTTATATTTTTTTGCTCCAAATTTAGTCCAAAATACCCGATCCTCTCGCGCACCAGCTCGCTCAGGCTAAAGCTCGTCGCCGCGCCGTCCTCTTTGCCGCTAAGCTTTACTAGCGTGAGGTCCTCGTATAGCGTCGAGATCGTTTTGGAGGCTGTTTTTATGTTGTTTAGATATTTTTTCGGATCGGTTTCAAACATCTCGATACTCATCAAAATAACACTAAGAGGCGTGTTTATCTCGTGCGTCGCATCCCTGATAAAGCCGTTTAAAAAGTCGATGCGGCGATAAAGCGGACGCAGCGAAAGACGTATGATAAAATAAGCTATGATTAAAATAGCAAGAAGTATCATAAACGAGAAAAATATTATTTTGAGTTTTAGCGTGAGAATCGCAAACTCTGGATCGGCGACCTTGACGGCGACGTAGTACTCCTCCTCGCCGAGGCGATTTTTGAGGTAAAACTGCACCACCGAGCTCGTTCCGTCCTTGTATCTTTGCGGCATGCCCTCGCGCGGCTCAAAGTCGTCCTCGATCTCCTCGCCCGTTTTTAAATTTACGGCAAAAGCCTCGACGCCGTCGAAATCATCGTCGTCTATCTCGCCGTTTTTTTGCAGTTTATTTTGCAGGTGATGTTGCAAATCTCGCACGATAAAGACGTCGCGGTCTAGGATAAAAT
>JBHRQF010000051.1:0-7634 GCA_042645325.1 Campylobacter sp.
TAGTCTGTTGCAACAATACCCCGATACGCCTTTTGTCCTCGATGCCGATGCCATAGCCAAAGATACTGTAAGCGATTATGTAGCTAAGCGCATATCCCAAAAACGCACCCAAAATGCCCGCAAAAAACGCCACTACTAGGCTTTCGCTCGCAAAAAGGGCATAAATTTCAAAGTTGCTGGCACCTATAGCTTTTAGCAGGCCGATCTCTTTTTTACGCCTGTAAATTTCGCTGGTCATCAGCGATGTAATGCCGATAGAGGAGACCGCAAGCGCGATGATGCTAACGATACCCATTAGGCTTTGGATTTTTTTCACGATGTTACTCTCGGCGTCGCTTACTTGCATCATCGCCTTGGCCGCTACGCCCGCGTAGTTCTCCTCGATCTGATAGGCTATGGAGCTAACGTAGGCCGAGCAGTACCACATATCGTACTCGGCGCTATCTAGATTGTCTAGATTTCGCCTGGCCTTGACGGATAGATCGTTTTCTGGGATCGTCATCGCTGAAACCTCGGCTTTTGAGTACTGCCCGGGCTTGCCTAAAAGCTCCTGGGCGAGCTTTAGCGAGGTTACGATTTTATAGCTTTCTTCGCCGGCTCCTTTTAGCACGCCCGCGATTTTTACGCTACGACCGTTTAAATTTAGCTCGCCGCCGACGCTCAAATTTCGCTTCGCGGCTAAATTTTCGCCTACGAGTACGTTTTGCATATCGTCATCTTCTATCCATTTGCCATCGACCGCCCAAAAGCCAAATAGCGTTTTAACGCCCGTTTTAAACTCGGGCTCGTCGGCCACGTTTGCAAATTTATCAAACCAAGTGCCAGTGATTTGGTATTTTTCGCCGCTAGCGTCTTTTACCTCGCCGTTTAAAAACGGAGCAAACGCCACGATGTTATTTCGCCAAAAAATTTCCTTTACCTTATGCAAATCCTCTTCGTTTAGGTAGTTTTGCGATTTTAGCGGAGTGAAATTTTTACCCTCGATCTCGATAGCTAGCGCTTCGCCCTTTGGCAAGACGACGATGTTTGAGCCGTAGCCGCGTAGCTCGCTAGCGATCTGATCGCCGATTTTTAGCGTGATATTTAGCATACAAGCGATCAAAACCGTCGCCAAAAGTATGGTGATAAAGGCCATTCCTTTTTGCACCTTCGAGCCGGTGATCGAGCTTTTTATGAGCCTTAGTTGCATATTTTTCATTTTAAAGTCCCGTTTATATCGACGTATTTTTCAGGGTTGGCTTCAAATTCCGCCTGAGTTTTTTCGTTTTCAAAGAAATACGTCCTGTTGTAGTATAAATAAGATTTCGAGCCGATGTTGCTTACCTTTTTGCGGCTTACCGGATCTAGCACCGTTTTTTCGACGACTTTTGAGAAGTAGTTCGCGCCGCTTTGGATGGTGTCGAGCGTAACGGTTATAAATTTGCCGTCAAATTCAAACGGCATAGGTATCGGGTTGCAGCCGCCCTCTTTGCCGACCGACGGCAAGAAAATGCGCACGTTACACGAGATGCAGATGAGATCGCCGCCCTTTTTGACATAGCCCATATCGCCGCATATCGCGCATGCGTCAAATACGATGATCGGCGAAGCGCGGTCGGCGAAGCGGTTTAAGAGGAAAAACCTTATCTCCCTGCCCTCGTCGTTTATGTAGGCGTAGCGGTGAAGTTCGTTGTCGGCGAGTTTTTCGACGTCAAATTTAAACTCGTTATTTACAGGCTCGACGATGATAGGATCAGAGATCTCGGGCGGTTTAGACGCATGTAGGTCGTAGTAAAGCCCGAAAATCAGAGCCGTAACGACGATAGCCGCACTGCTTTTGGAGTTTGCTGCCATGAAATTTCTAGCCGCGTTGTTGAATCTAAATTTATTCGAACCCACGACTGATTTTACCAGCGGAGCCGGGCGTTTTTTGAAATTTATAACCGCCAAAACCAAAACCAAAAATATGAAAAAGTACTGTGAAAAAGTCGTGTAGTAAATGCCTTTGGCCACGAGCGAGAGCGCCCACGGATACGTAGGTATCATGCCCGCTCGCATAAACTCAAGCCCCGTGTTTGAAATAGCCTGCACTATCAAAACCGCAAGTAAAAGAAGCGAAAACGTCGATAAGACATGCTTGCATAGGCATTCTTTTAAATTTGAAACGACGAAAAACAAAATCAGCAAAAGCAAAAACGCAAATATCATCAAAAATAGGCTGATGATAGACTGCGTGTCGAGCAGCTCGCCGGCAAATACCGGAAAATTCGCGCTAGCGTGAGCGTACGTGAGGCCGTAGCCCGCACCGAGAACGAAAAACGTTATCATCTTTGCAGGGTTAAATTTGATAAAAATCCAAAGCGCGCTAACTAGTAAAAACACCAAAGTAGCCGCGTCAAACACCATTTTCACCCCGGCGTCGTGAAGCGTGAGTCTAGCGATCTTAAAAACGACTATGCCCACTGCGATACCCAAAACCGAGGGTAAAAACAGCGCTTTTAGGCTCTTTTTGTCGTTGTTTAACGCTGCAAAAAAGACAAATCCTAGTAACGATGAGATAACTTGGACGAAATATATAGACATGATCAGCCCTAAAATTTGAGAATTTAAGTGAAATTTAGAGCGGACTCAGCCGCTCTAAGCCCGAATTATTTAGCAGGCGCGCCTGTGTATTGGAATTTATAAGTCGTGGTGAACGGCTCAAACCATTTACCTACGCCCGTTTCTTTGTCCGCATGGCGACCGAAGCCTTGT
This sequence comes from Campylobacter sp., assembly GCA_042645325.1. Lineage (GTDB taxonomy): Bacteria > Campylobacterota > Campylobacteria > Campylobacterales > Campylobacteraceae > Campylobacter_A. The sequence goes on from JBHRQF010000051.1 coordinate 2,734, forward strand.
TTTTCAGGATTTTCTATATGAAATTTTAGCTCGTAGTTGCCCACGCCGGCATCCATTTTTAGGTTAGCGCCGTAGTGAGGGCCGTCTTGAGCGACCATGGGCATAAATGTACCTTTTTTAACTTTGCCGTTATCTAGGTTTTTTAGCTCGTAATTAACTTTTAGATAAGGGATCCACTCGCCAGCCGCAAAGCCGTTTTTGTTTCCCTCGATAGCGTGGATGTCGGCCTCTAGGTGGATGTCGGCTTTACTTGGAGCTAGGTCGATGCCTTTTGGCTCCATGTCGATCGGCTCTAGATAAACGGCAGCTATCTCCATGCCGTTGATCTCTACCGGATCGCCGATAGGAAACTCGCCTGCTACGGCTACTGTTGCAGCAAGGCTGAATGCCAAAGCTGTTTTAACGAATTTGTTCATGTTCTCTCCTTTAATTGGTTTGTAAATTTATTTTTAAGCTTCGCGGCAACCCGCGAAAGCTAGAAACGTCAAATTTAAGCCTCTTTGGCTTGCTTGTTTTTCATTATGATTACGCCGATGATCAGCGCCGCTATCATGATAGCCTGCGGCACCAAGCTCTCGTAATACGGATAAATGCCCAGCCACTCGATAGTCGGGAAGCCTTCGATCTTAGTCGGAACGAAAATTTTACCTTCGACGAACTCCATAAGCCCCTTGCCCACAAACACGATCGACATATAAAAGATGATCACCGAAGTGACCAAGAAAAACGGCTTGATCGGGATTTTGATAGCAAAAATTTTAAACACATAGTAAGTAACTAGCAAGACGACGAGTCCTACTACAAATCCCAGCGCTATCATCGAGTAACCCGCGCTATCTTTAGCGTCGAAAATCAGCGCCTGATAGAAAAGCACGGTCTCCGCGCCCTCTCTAAATACGGCTAAAAATACCGTCCACCAAAGCGCCTTAGCAGAGCCTGCGGATATCGACTCGCTGACGTGGCTTTGGATATATTTGCTCCATTTTTTCGCGCCTGCGTTTGAAAGCAGCCAAAAACCGACGTAAAAGAGCAGTCCCACGGCGATAAGCATCACCGCGCCCTCCATCACCTCTCTTTTTTGACCTGCAGCGTCGGCAAATATCAAATTCATAATCCACGCCATAACAAAGCTTAACACGACCGCTACGGCAAGCGAGCTATAAACGATACTCATGCGTTTTTCGTTGCCGGTTTTTAGTAGATACGCCACGACGGCCGCTACGATAATGAGCGCTTCAAATCCCTCGCGAAGTATGATCGTAAGCGCGTAAAGAAATAACGCCCAAGGCGAACTGCTGCCGCTTGTTTTTTCTAGCGCGGCGTCTAAATTTGCGCCTAGATTATCGGCTGCTTGCTGGAGTCTCTCGACGCTCACGCCCGCTTTCATCAGCGCGACTACTTCGCCGAAATTTCCTTCTATCTTAGTTTTTAGGCCGACGTCTATCGCGCCTACTTTGTTTTCCATGCCGCTACCTTCGAACTCGTCGAAGTAAATATCCTGCGCATCGCTCATAGCTTTAGCTACGTCTTTTGCGGCGTAAAGTTTGATCGCGTCGGCGATTTTTGCCTTTATGTTTGCAACGACTGGCGCAAAATCAGTAGCCGCGTCATCCTCGGCGCTATCAGGTAAAACCACGTTAGCAGCTAGCGAGCCAGACTCCATAGGCAGCTTGGCGACGTTTTCGTATATCAGCGCGTCAAGCTCGTCCAAATTTGACTTTAGCACGTCGACTGCTACGTCGTTGTTTATCGCTATTATCGCCGTACCCATTCGCTTTTGGATGTCGCCGTCGATGCCCTGACCGCCGTTTATAAATCTACGGATAGCCTCTTCTAGCTTCGTGTTTCGATATAGCTCAAATTTAGCTTTGTTGTTTATCTGCTGTTTTGCTGCGTCTTTATCGCCCTTTTCGTAGGCCGCGGCCGCAGCGCTAAGAGCTGTTTTTATATCGTTATAAACCACCTGCCAGTGCGGCTCGATAGCGGTGCTGCTTGCAGGCTGCGCAGTAGTTTGGCTAGCCTCAGTAGCCTTAGCGGTCTGCGCGGCGTCTGCGTTTTTAGGATCGGAGTACTCGCCCACTAGCTTGTGACCGGTGTTTATGACGGGCAAAACCTCATCCATCTCTTTGTTTAGCTCGTCCATTATCGCTTGTATCTCTTCTACGGATTTTTTAGCGATGATGGCTTTGCGGATTTTGCCGAATTTAGACTCCATCGAGTAGGCTTTTTCTCTCGAAAAATTTACCCTGATTGCTGCTTCGATATTTTCAAAATGCCCAAAATAAGCATTTTGCGTAGCGGTTTTGGCTTCGTCGATCTTGCCCTCTTTATACTGCTGCATGATACTTACGAATGAATCTTTTATACTCTGTATCTCAGGCGTGTAGTCCGTATCCGCTGCATTTAGCGCAAACGGGATAAACAAAGCGAATATAAATCTCAAAATTTTAGTCATAAAAACTCCAAAAAAATATGTTTTGTGTGCGTATTCTATCATTAAAAAACTTTAGCGAAAATAAAAACGGCTATCAAGTACCTATAGTATCAACAAGCTGTTTTTTTGATTATCAAGTCTCTTTAAATTTTGATTTTAGCGAGTAGAAAAGTAACTAAATTTTAAAAATTTGGGATAATTATAGAAAAGAAATTTAGGAGCGAGATCGCTCCTAAATTTATTACGACATCGCGACGGCTTGTCTTAGCATAACGCGCTTGCGAAATACGTTTGAAACCTCGGCCGCGTCGCCCACAAGTAGAGCGTTCGTAGCGCAAACGGCGGCGCACATCGGCACTTTGCCCTCAGACATCCTATTTTGTCCGTATAGCTCTCGCTCCTCGTGAGAGTTCGTCTCCTCCGGTCCTCCGGCGCACATAGTGCATTTATCCATAGAACCCTTGACGCCAAACGCCCCGTCTCTAGGAAACTGCGGCGCGCCAAACGGACACGCATAGAGGCAGTATCCGCAGCCTATGCATTTGTTTTTATCGTGAAGCACGATACCGTCGGCTCTGATATAAAAACAATCAACCGGACAAACCTGTTCACAAGGAGCGTCGGTGCAGTGCTGGCAAGCTATCGTAGTAGATAGCTCTTTGCCCTCTATGCCGTCAAAAAGCGTGATAACCTTGCGGCGATATAGTCCCACAGGTAGCTCATGCGCAGAGGAACAAGCGACCTGACACCCAAAGCAGCTGATACATCTGTTCGTATCTACGAAAAATTTCATTCTTGCCATCTTTATGCTCCCTCTTTACCTTGCGCATTGTTTTCGCCGTATTCGTGGAAGAAGGTCTTAAAGCCCTCTCCGTCTGCTTTTTCTATCCTACATAGACCGGCGTTAAACTCTGAAATTTGAGTTACCGGGTCAAAGCCGTAGTTGGTTACGGTGTTAAAGCTTTCGCCTATAGTATAAGGCTTGGTGCCCTCTGGATAGCGGTCTTCTAGGCTAACGCCTTGCATAACTCCGGCGAAGTTATACGGCATACAAATTCTATCCGGAGTTACCATGTAGCTGTGGTAACAGCGGACTTTGATCTTAGTGCCTTGCGGAGAGTGTATCCACATCATGTCGCGATCTTGGATACCGTATTTTAAGGCAAGCTCAGGGTGAACGTTAGCAAACATCTCAGGCGTTATCGCCGCTAGATATTTACTGGTTCGCTCTATCATTCCCGCACCGCTTAAATTTACTACGCGCTGCGTACTAAACACGATAGGGAATTCCTTGCTCCAGTCTTTTGCCTGCTGCTCGGTTTTAAATTTAGTCTCTACGCGGAAATTTCTAGCCTGATCGTCGAATGTCGGATACTTTTGAACGAGATCCCAGCGCGGAGAGTGGATAGGCTCGCGGTGTTTAGGGATCGGATCTAGGAATTCCCAAACGATCATTCTAGCTCTTGCGTTACCGTAAGGCACTACGCCTTTTTCGCGGCATTTTTCTAGTATAAGTCCGCTATAGTCCATACTCCAGCTAGCGCCCATCTTTGCTTTTTCCTCTTCGGTTAGAGTTATGCCTAGTACTTTTTCGATATTTTCTTTGGTTATTTGCGGATAGCCGCCTTTTACCTGCGAGCCGACTAAGGTTGCATCCTCGCTAGCTAGTTGGCTAACGCCGTTATGCTCTAAGCCGAAGCGATTTCTAAATCCGCTGCCGCCTTCGGCATAAGGCTTACTCATATCGTAAAGTATCGGCGTACCAGGGTGTTTAGTATCCCATGCAGGCCAAGGTTTACCGTAGTACTCGCCTTTTACTTCTCCGCCGATACCCATTAACGTATCGGGATCGAAATTTTGCCAGTTAGCCTGATGCCTTCTAAACATCTCCGCCGTTCTACCGCCGTATCCGATAGAGCTTCCTATGCGAGCGATTTCGTTTGTCGCATCGTCAGGCCATACGAAGTCGTCTTTTACCTGCTTTATCTCGCGGTCCACGATGCCCATCTTCATGCCGCGGACGTATTCGTCGTAAAAGCCGAATTTTTTAGCGAATGCAAACATAACCTCTTGATCGGGCTTACTCTCGTAAAGCGGATCTACCACCTTAGTTCTCCATTGTCCGGAGCGATTCGTAGAGTTTAGGTGTCCCTCGTTTTCAAACGCGGTAGCAACCGGCAAGATATAAATTCCGTCTTTTCTATCGCTTAGAATTGCAACTTCGTTTACGAAAGGCTCAGCTACGACTAGCAAGTCAAGCTTATCTACGGCTTGTTGAATTTTAGTTAAGTGCGCCATAGAAGTTAGACCCGTTCCTTGCACCCAAAGAACGCGAAGCTTACCGCTAGTATATGTTTTTTCCTCTTTTAAGACGCCTTGCCACCATTTTGATAGCGACCAGCCCTTTTCGTTTCTCCAGTTTCTATCCTCTGGATTTTGCGGATCGTGATAAAAATACTCTTCAAAT
>JBHRQF010000052.1:0-7576 GCA_042645325.1 Campylobacter sp.
TTTATCTCTATTGCAGCCAAATTTCGGCTTAAATTTAGAGATCATGTAAAACGCAAATTTGATTTATGCGTTTAAATTTTACGCCTTAAAGCAATAAATTTGATTACTTTTAAAGCTTCTTTAGTGAAATTAAAAAATGAAAATTTAGCCCTTTTTGCGTCTTTGTTTTTCAAATAATACCCGCGCAAATCAAGCGCCAAAAGCGTGATAAGGGAAGGAAACATGTAGATATTTATGGCGATAAGCACGATGCGAAGCGTAACGGTATCTTTTAAAATAGCTTGTAAATTTAGGCTGTTTTCGATACTAACGTAATAAACGCCGATCACGGCAAAAAGTGCAGCGATACGTAAAATTTTAGATACGATTTCGTTGCCCAGTTTTGAGATATTTTCACTCACGGCTAGCGATAAAAATAGCCAGCAAAATATCCAAATAAGCGCAAAAACCACGTCTAAAAGCAAATTTTCATCATAACGCTCGCGTACGACTATAGCAAAAACGGGCGAGAAAATCAGACTCAAGACGAACCAGAAAAGCGAACGAAATGCAAGCAGGACGAAACACGCATAGATACAAGCGCTAGCGGCAAGTAAAAGCCACTCTGCCCCAAAAACTAGCCCGAGCGCATAAACGCCGATACAAAGCGTAAAAAGGCCGCAAAAGAGCGAATAATAGCCCTCAAGCAGCCTAGTAGCTTTTAAATTTATGTTTTCAAAAAAGTTTAACACGCGCAGTCTATGAGATCTTCTTTTGCTTCGGGCGAAACACCTTCATCACGCTCTCATCAGTCTCGATAAATGCGCCGCCGATGAGGTCAATGCAGTACGGAATCGCTGGAAATACGGGTTCTAGGCACTCCCTGATCGCCTTTGGCTGGCCCGGTAAATTTACGATGAGCGCGTGCCCTCTGATACCGGCCGTTTGGCGCGATAGGATCGCCGTAGGTACGTATTTTAGGCTGGCTGCGCGCATTAACTCGCCAAAACCCGGCATCATCTTTTCGCATACGGCCTCGGTCGCCTCAGGCGTCACGTCGCGAGGAGCGGGTCCCGTGCCGCCCGTCGTTAGTACTAGATCGCAGCCCAGCACGTCTATCATGTGTTTTAGGCGCTCTTTTATGAGCTCGATCTCGTCGGGAATCACCTCGTAAAAATACTCGCGCTCGCTCGTTATCCAGCCATCCAAAACCTCTTTTATCGCCGCGCCCGACAGATCGTCGTATTTGCCTTCGCTAGCGCGGTCACTCAGCGTCAAAATGCCTATTTTTGCTTTCATTTTTTCTCCTTAAATTTAGTTGTAATACTCTTTGATTATCCTGCCTAGCGCGTCTTTGTCGATACTTTCATAGATCTCGATATGCTCGCTGATACGCTCTAGCTGCGTTTTCATGCCCGCTAAAAACGTTCCGACCTCGGCGTATGCCTCTTGCAGTAGCTCCTCGGCCTCAGCCGCACTTGGCGTAAATGTATGCCCCATGCCGTACTCAAAAACCATGTTTTGCGCGATCTCACGGGCCTTTTGGATGTCGGCGTTAGAGTTTGAAAAAGTATCGTCTTTGACCATCTTTAGCGCGCTCATACCAGCCAAACAGACCTTGATACGCGCAAACATCTGCGAGCGCGACTCTATCTCTCGCTCAGGACGCATAAACTGCTCCTCAACGAGCGAAATTTTTTCAAATTCTATCCCAAACCAATACGCCGCCAAAGCCTTTGCGCCCTGATATAGCGCCTGAATGCGCTTTTCCTCGTCGTTGTAGCTTAAAATCCTTCTTTTACCGAGCAGGACTTTGTTTAAAACGCTTTCAAAATCGCTAAATTCGATTATCTCGCCGCCGCGTCTTAGCGCGTTTATCGCAGCTTCATTTACTAGCGTAGAGAGCGCCGCCCCGCTAAAGCCGACGCTAATGCGCGCCACGTCCTGCGCCTCTACGCTCGTGTTTTTGTCTTTTAGATAGGATTTTAAAATCTCGACCCTATCGGTAAAATCTGGCATCGAAAGGAAAATGCGCCTATCAAATCGTCCCGAGCGTAGCAGCGCCTCATCTATCATCTCGATACGGTTGGTCGCGGCGATCACGATGACGCCCGAGTTATCCTCAAAACCGTCCATCTCGGTCAGTAGCTGATTTAGCGTGGCCTCGCGCTCGTCGTTTCGGTTGCCGCCGCGCACCTTGCCCACAGCGTCGATCTCGTCGATAAAGATGATAGATGGCGCATAGGCTTTAGCCTTTAAAAACAGCTCATGCACGCGTTTTGCGCCCATGCCAACGTAAATTTGCACAAAACTCGCACCGCTTTGGTAAAAAAACGGCACTCCCGCCTCACCCGCGACAGCCTTTGCCACCAGCGTCTTGCCCACGCCCGGAGGCCCGACCATCAGCACGCCTTTTGGCATTTTGATGCCGAATTTTTTATATTTCGTCGGATTTTTTAGAAAATCCACGATCTCGCTTAGCTCAAATTTGACGTCTTTTATGCCCGCCACGTCGTCAAATTTGACGTTTGAGATAGCAGGAGCCACCGAGCTAGCGGCGATATTGTCGTACTCGTAGACGTTTGCTTTTTGATTTTCGTTTTGTGCGGCGAGCTTTTGTTTTTTAAACCTCGCATAAATCGCAAGCCCCACAAAGCAGATAACAAGTAGCGCCAGCACGGCTAAAATTTCATCCAGTACGGGCGTCTCTTTTTTTAGATCGACGGGTACTTTTTGCACCAGAGTGCGCATATCTACGCCGTCTTTTACGATGATATATTTGTTACCGCCTTTAGTAGTGAGCTCCAGTTCGCCGCCGTTTACGGTCGCGCTTGCGATCATGTCGCCTTCTAGCAGCTTTTCGTAGCTTTCGTACATTATGTTTTTGGGCTGGCTTCTGCCTACCGCAACGGCTAGCAAAACCGCCAAAATAGCCGTCAAAATCACGATGATCTTTTGTTTATTTAGCTTAAATTTGTGCATAGTCGCCCTCGCTTTTTACTTCAAATTTGTCTATGACCGCCCACTCTTTTAAAATTTGCTTATCCGTTTTGATTTTTACTTTATTATAAAACTGATCGAAACCTTCGTAAAATTCGCCGTTTAGCTGCTCGACGAGTACGTTTAGGCTCCCACCTTTTTTAGCGTGCTCTTGTCTAAATTTAAAATTATTTTCCGCTACGATTTGCTTTAAAATTTTAAGTCTAGCCTTCGCTACGTCGCCGCTAACGTCCACTTTCATATCCGCCGAGTGCGTACCGCTTCGCGGCGAATACGCAAAGCAGTGCAGATGCGTGAGCGGAAATTTTTTAAAATTGTCTAGTGCCTCGCTCCAAATTTCCTCGCTCTCGCCCGGATGCCCCACGATATAGTCGGTTCCTAGCGCAAAGCCCATCTCGCTAAGCTCCAGAAACAGTTCCAAATCCCTAAAGGCTTGATTTCGCCGCCTCATAATGCGCAGCATCGCCTCGCTCGTATGCTGAAGCGCGATGTGCAGATGCCGCTCTAGCCAGCTCTCGCGTAAGATTTCGCGAAAGCTCTCGTCTATCTGGCTTGGCTCTATGCTACCGAGCCTTATGCGCTTTATGCCGCCTATTTTACCGAGCCTACCTAGCAAGCGACCCAGGCTTGAGCCAGTATCCTTGCCGTAGCTGCCGATGTTTGTGCCGGTTAGCACTAGCTCGTTGTAGCCGTTATAGGCTAAAATTTTAGCCTCACGCAAAATAGCTTCCTCATCCATACTGCGCGCCTTGCCGCGAACGGCGGGGATGATACAGTAACTGCAGGCAAAGTCGCAGCCCTCTTGGATCTTGATAAAGGCTTTGGTGTGATTTTCGTAGTTTGTTACGATATTTTTGTCGATACTTTTTAAATTTCCAAGCTCGAAAAACGGATCTTGCGACTTTAGCAGCGCGTTTATATCCTCTTTTTTGCTCGCGCCTATCACGCCAAAAACTGAGTTTTTGTTAAACAGCTCCTTACCCTTGCTCACCGCGCCGCAGCCTGTTAGTATGACTCTAGCGCCGCGTTTTTTTATGCCGTTTATGTAGCTACGCGCACCGCTATCGGCGGAGTTTGTGACCGTGCAGGAGTTTACCACTACGATGTCGGCTTCGTTTTCGTCGCTAACGATATCGTAGTCTTTGACATAGCTTTTCATCAGCTCGGTGTCGTAGATGTTCGTGCGACAACCGAATGTTTTAAAATACACCTTCTCTCGGCGCGGCTCTTGCTGGGTCAAATTTGAGTTAGGCTTCATGCTTCTCCTCGCCGCCTTCGCCCATCGGCTTTGACTCGCCTGCTTTTACGCGTCTATCCATGTATAAAGTCTGCGTCGGATAGGCGATCACGATGTCGTCGTGGCTAGCTATGGCTTCCATTATCTCCGCACTTATCGTGCTTCGCAAAGATAGCGTGGCAAAGGTGTTTGCCATATACCAGACCGAAATTTTTACGCCGTAAGGCTCGATAAAGGTAAATACGCGCGGCTCGACGTTTGGATTTTTGATGCTGTATTGATTTCGCAGCTTGCTCATTTGTTTTTTGGCGATTTCCGTGTAGCCTTTGGAGTATTTTCGCGCGATATCTTTGATGATGTGAGCGGCTTTTTTATGGTTAGAATCAAAACTGCAAACCACGTCGATGCCGTCCCAGACGGTCTTCATGCCGTGGTGCGAGTAGTTTGCGATCAGATCGGTGAAGATATAGTTGTTCGGTACAAATATAATGCGCCCGGCTCTGCGGTTTGAGTTTACCGTGACGATCGTGACATCCTCGTAAATAGTCATCCTAAGCAGCGAGATATCGATGATGTCGCCCACGACGTCCTCTCCGTCCTTGCGCACCTTGATGCGGTCGCCGACGTGAAAACTACCGCCAAAAACGATGACCGTCCAGCCGAGCATACTCATAAACATATCTTTCATGGCAATCGCGATACCTGCAGACGCAAAGCCCAGCACCGTGACGAGATAGGTCACGTTTTCGATATAGGCAAAAAGCAAGATCATGATGATGAGCGTGATGTTTACGAGGTTTATAAATTTATTCGCCGTGTAGAGGCGCTCGTTGTCGGTGATCGTCTTTTTGATGATAAATTTGAACAAAAACGAAAGCCCGATCACGACGACGATAAATATACCGATATCTAGCGCCTTTTTCATCTGCGCTTTGATATCCTCGCTGGTGCGGTTTATCGCCTCGTTTACGCGCTTTTCATACACGCCGTAGGTTGTTTTTGCGATGTCGGCGGCTGCGTTAAATTCCGCTAGCTCCTGCCTAGCCTCGGCAAGCTCCGCTTGAAAGCGCGCGTCGTCGCTCAAATTTACGATCTGGGTTAAAATTTGCTCTTTTCTAGCTAGCTCGTCGGTCGTCTTAGAAAGCCCGTCCAGTCGGCGCTTGTACTCGTCTTTTTCGCTTTTTAGCTGCTTTATGTGCGAAAAGCCCGAGATCACGGCGACTGGGTTGGTTATCTTTTGTAAAATTTCTATCTCGGGAGCCGTTATCATGCTAGAAAACGGCGCTTTTTGAAACTCCCTTAAAAGCTCGATCTGCTCTTTTAGCGTGCTTTGCTTTTTTTGTAGCTCAAGCACTTTTTCGGTATTTTTAGCCTGTTTTTTTATCGCTGCTTCGATTTCATCGAGCTCCGCGCTTAGCTTTTGAAAGGTGTTGTAGTTTGAGTAGCGAGTCGCCCAGATGTTATCGGCTAGCTCGTCCTCGATAAGCGATAAAGACGCGTTTAGCTCGGATAGCTGAGCTTCTTTTGTCGCGTTAAATTCGCTAGGTATATCGTCAAGCGCATAGGCAAAGATCGCAAAAAATAAAATAAATAAAATTTTTCTCATTCAAACTCTCTTAAAACGTCCATCACGAGCTCGCGCGGCACGTCTTTTCGTATCTCGTATGCGCCGATACCTCGCGGCAGGATAAATTTGATCGCTGAGTTTTCCGCCTTTTTATCAAGGAAAAACGCCTCGTAAAAGCTACTTGCGTCTGACACCTTGTAGCTTATCGGCAAGTCAAATTTAACTAAAAGCTCCGCCACGCGCGCCTTTTGCTCCTCGCTCATAAGCCCTAGTTTCACCGCTAGCGCATTAGCCATATTCATACCGATCGCTACTGCTTCGCCGTGTAGATATTTTTTATAGTTCGTTTCGTTTTCTATCACGTGAGCGAAGGTGTGGCCGTAGTTTAGCACCGCTCGCACGCCTTTTTCTCGCTCGTCGGCTTCTACTGCGGCGGCTTTTATCTGCACGCAGCGGTAGATCAAATTTTGCAAATTCGCCTCATCCGTCAAATCTGCGCTCCCCATCCACGAAAATAGATTTTCGTCAAAGGTTACGGCCATCTTTGCCGCTTCTGCAAGTCCCGCGGCGAATTCGCGCTTTTCAAGCGTTTTTAAAAATTCAGTCTCGCAGTAAACGGCGCTTGGCTGATAAAACGAGCCTATTAGATTTTTGCCGAATTTATTATTTACGCCCGTTTTTCCGCCTACGCTAGCATCCACTTGCGCTAGCAGGGTCGTGGGGATGTTTATAAATTTGATCCCGCGCTCAAAAATGCTCGCCGCAAAGCCCGCCATATCGCTCACCACGCCACCACCAAGCGCGATGATCACGCTACTACGGTCAAGACGGCTAACAAAAAGCTGCTCTAAGATTGCCTCAATCGTTTGCATATTTTTATACTCTTCGCCGTCTGGGACGCTGATGATAAATTTTTGCGGACAATCTATGCGCGAAAGTAAATTTTGCAGATAAAGCCCGCCTACTTTTGCGTTGGTCACGATTGCAACCTTAGCGTCAAATTTAAGCTCTTTTAGCTCGTTTATATAGACGCCGTAACCGGGTTTGCCGTCAAATTTTATATCTATTTTCATCTTATTCTCCGCTTTTATTTTATCCAAAATAGCCTAATTTATCGGTATAAAAATCTGATAGTTGTCGCTAAGGCGCGCGTATAGGCGGTTCATATCGTTTGAAAACGCCGCGAACGCGTCTTTTTTGCTGATCTTTTTCGTAAACGGCACAAACTGGAGCAAATTTCGCTCTTTTTTTAGTCTTAAAATCGGATTTGAGTTTTTATCCTCGACTACCTCGATCTTGCGGCCGAAAATCTTAGCCAAACTATCAAAATGTTCCTCCATCTCCTCGTCCGCGCCGCTTCGGCCGAAGTGATAAAGCGTGATCGGCATATCAAGCTGCGAGCAGCAGTCCATGATGACGGCCGATTGGCTCTCTATCTCGTCGCCAAAACCGCTACTTAGCACCACGCCCTTTTTGATCTCGTCGATGTCGCTTTTACCGATGGCGGCGACGGGTTTTTTTAGCTCGAAAAGCAGCCTTTTGTGCGCGGCGAAAAATTTATTGTCCGTCACCACTAGCCCGACGTCGTTTTTAAAAACATCGTCTTTTATCTGCCCTACTCCGCCTCCGAAATAATCAAACATCACCGTCGCCATCTCGTCGTTTACGGATTTTAGCCTTTCGTAGGCTAAATTTAGCGCAGGATTTACGACCTTGACGAAAAGGCGTCTATTGTTTAGCTTTTCGTGTAGTTTTAGACTCTGCTCAAGCAGCCTTATGCACAGCTTTTCGCC
>JBHRQF010000053.1:0-7575 GCA_042645325.1 Campylobacter sp.
CTATAATAAAAAGTAATTTTAATCGGCTGAAACGGCGGCAAAATGCACACTTTTGATAAATTTTATATGAAATTTTTAGAGCTTTTGCGGGATTACGGATATAAAAATTCCGCGGCAAAAGAGCAAATTTTAAAAATTTTATTTTCCAGCGACGAGCACCTTAGCGCGAGCGAAATACAAAATAAAATCAAGAGCGAATTTAGACGAAATGTGAGCCTCACGGCGATCTATCAGTTTTTAAATTTTTTGCAGGACTTCGGGCTTGTTCTTAGCTTTGAAGAGAACGGGATAAATAAATTCGAGCTAAATTTAAAGTCGCATCACGACCATCTAATCTGCATAAAATGCGGCGCGGCGGAGAGTTTTTTCGATAAATATATAGAAGAAAAACAAGAGCAAATTTGTAAAAACTCAGGTTTTAAACTCGAAGGCCATGCGATGATTTTATATGGAATTTGTCTAAAGTGCCAAAACAATTAGCCTTTTTTGCGCCTCTTTATCAAAAATGATTTGATAACGATATGCAAAAAAGTTTCAGTTAAATTTAAGCGTAGCAAATAGATAATACGCCAAAAACAAAGGAGAAACATGAGCGCAGCGCCACATATACCATCAGAGCTAGTCTTACGCATAGCTTCGTATTTCACGCCGATCCACCACGTCGCAGGCCGCCTAAGAGTCCGCGTCAGCAGCGATATCAAAAAAGAAGCGGACAGCCTGCCGATAGAAAAAATCGACCAAACCATCAAACAAATAGACGGCATAAAAAACGTCAAATTTAACAAGCTAATCGGCTCCGCAACGATCGAGTACGACCACGAAGTTTTCCCGAAAAAGATGTGGGACGATCTGCTAAAAGGAGAAAATTTACACGAAATTTCAGCTCTCATCAATAATCTAGCGCAAAAAGCGACCGGCGGCGCAAGATGAACGAGGAGCTAAAGCAAGCCGCAAATGCGGTGTTTTTACTAGAGTCGCAGGGGGTTAAATTTTACGAAAACGTCTGTAAAAAAGATGAAATTTTCGATCAAATTTTAGCAGTTAGACAAAGTGGGCTAGAGCTTTTAAAGCCATACGCAGATCCTGCCGACCCGCAAGTTTTTTGCGCTTTAGCGTGCGAGGATCTTGACGCCTGCTTTATAAAAGCCCTAAACTACGAGCTTGAGCTAAATGCATTTTATGAAAATTTGACCGACAGCCTGAGCGATGAAAACTTTAAAGACGTCTGCTTTAGGCTCTGGGCTACGTCAAATAACGAATACATTCCGGCTCTCAAAGCAAAACTGGCTCAAATTTTAGCCGCGCAGTTTCAAGGTGCGGGTAACGCAAGCCAAGAGGAGCAGGCGCAAACGGCTCAAAATCCGAACGACAATATCTTAAACGCTTTTGATTCGGATAGCTTTAAACAAATCAGCCAAACGCTAGAGCGTATAAGCTCGGGGCAAGGCAGCAAAGAGGACGCGATCGCGCTTTTAAACAATCCGAATTTTTCATTTTTCGGCGGTTTGGCGCTTGGCGGACTAGCTAGCATGATGCTAAGTAAAAATTTAGACAAAAATAAAGATAAAGAATAAAATTTAACATAAAGGATAAAAAATGGCACTACCGTTTATCGCAGGAGCAATCTTAGGAGGTTTAGCCGTCGCGGCTTTTAACAACAAAGACAAAATCAAATCAACCCTTGAAACCGGACTAGATAAAGGCAAAGAATTTGCCGAAAACGCAAAAGAATTTGCCGAGAAAAAAATAGGCGAAGCAAAAGAGTACGCCGAAAAAAAATTTGCTAAAACAAGCGAAGAGGCAACCGAAACAAAAAAACGCAAAAGACGCACTAGCGCCGAAGTAGCCGCCGAAAAAGAGAGCGAAAAAACAAAATCTAAGAAAAAAAGCGCTCCAAGAGCTAAAAAAGCTCCGGCAAAAGCAGCCGAGCAGACCGAAAGCCTAGCCGAAGATATCGCAAATGCGCTTGAACCGAATTTAGAAAAATAATAAAGGTATAGAATGAATTTAACATCAACAACCAGACTCCCAGTAGATCATATGATAAGCGGCGCGCTAATCGGCGCGATAGCAGCGGGCGGCGTAGAAATACTAAACTACAAAAAAGGCAAGGTCAGCAAGACGCAGGCCGTAGCTAAAACAACTAAAATCGCTATCCAAGGCGGTATCGTCACGGCGTGCGCTATCAGCGCATCAAACAAACTAGTCTCGGCGCGCTATCTTGCGGCTGCGGCAACCGTTGCCGTCGGTATCGCAGGCGTGGTTGCGACGGAGAAATTAATCAAAAATTTAGAGGAAAGTAAATGAAAAACCCATACATCAATCAAACTCAAACAGTAAATCAGCTAAACGACGACGGCAGCACGACAACTACGACTACAACGATAAAGACTACCGGCGCGCCAAGCGCGTTTGACCGCGGCATAAACGACGCGCTAAAGGACTTTATCCCGGCAAATTTTAATGCGGCAGGCTTTATAAAAGGTGCGCTCATAGGCGGCGTCGTGGCATACGTGCTAACAAACGAAAACGCACAAAAAGCGCTATTTTCAGCTATCGCAAAAGGATCAAATTTGCTTCAAGCAGGATTTGAAGAACTAAAAGAGCGATTTGAAGATGTAAAGGCCGAAATTGACTCCCAAAAATAATGTTCGCATCGCGCACCTGACTAAAAACCGCGTGCGCTTCGTCTGCGAACGCATCGGCGAGGACTGTGACGAGAGCCGTTTGGAGGCTCAAATTTCGGAGTTTAGGTACGCAAAAAGCGTCAGGGTAAACAAAAAAGCAAAAAGTATTATCGTCGGCTTTGAGTCAAATTTAAACGAGATCAAAGAGTTTATCGAAAATTTGCCGATCGCAAATTTAAGCAAGCATAAAAATAGCCCGAGCAAGGCTGAAATTTACAAGGCGGCAACGGCTCTAGCCATCACGCCTCTTATAAACAACAACGGCGTAAAAGCTATGGCTAGCCTGATAGCCGCCGCTCCGCTACTAAAAGAAGGCGCAAGCGAAGCCGTAAACGAAGGCATAACCTCAAAGGTACTCGAAGCCACCGCAGTGGGCGTGAGCCTGGCTAGGCGCGACTTTTTAGCGGCAAATAGCACAAATCTCATGCTAACCATCGGCGAATACATGGAAGAAAGCGCCGTACACCGCAGCGACGACCTCATCAAAGAGCTAGCCCGCCCGAACATAGAAGAGGTCTGGATCGAGATAAATAATCACGGCAAAAAATCTCTCAAAAAAATCGCGACCGTAGACGTTAAAATAGGCGACATCGTAGTCGTCGGCACGGGCGAGAGCATCGGCATCGACGGCTATATCGTGGAAGGCACCGCAAGCGTAAATCAAGTCTCGATGACGGGCGAAGCCGAACCCGTCAAAAAAGAGCGCGGCGACCGCGTGATGAGCGGAACGGTCGTCGAGGACGGACGCATAAAAATCTGGGCCGAGAGCATAGCCGCCGAGAGCGCGACTGCGAGGATAAAATCCTACATCCAAAGCTCACTAAACGAAAAATCGGCCGTCGGACTAAAAGCCACGAAGCTGGCTGACAAGCTAGTGCCAGTAACGCTAAGTCTAGCCGGCGTTTCGTATCTACTTAGCCGCGATATGACGCGCGTAGCTAGCGT
Source organism: Campylobacter sp. (assembly GCA_042645325.1). Taxonomy (GTDB): domain Bacteria; phylum Campylobacterota; class Campylobacteria; order Campylobacterales; family Campylobacteraceae; genus Campylobacter_A. Next base: position 3,633 of record JBHRQF010000053.1, read on the forward strand.
CTTGCAGGCGGACTACTCCTGCGCACTAAAGCTAGCCACACCCGTCGCCTTTAAATCAAGCATCTCAAAAGCAGGCCGCAACGGCGTACTGATAAAGGGCGCCAAAGCTATCGAAGCGCTAGCGAGCGCCGATACTTTCGTCTTTGATAAAACAGGTACGCTAACGCACGGTAGCCTAAGCGTCGTCAAGGTCCACTCGTTTAAAAAAGAATTTACCGAAGCGCAGCTGTTAAATTTGACCGCAAGCGCGGAGGAGCACTACTTTCACCCCGTAGCCGAAGCTATCGTAAAGGCCGCGCGCGAGATAGGCTTTCACCACATCCACCACGACGAGGTCGAGTTTATCGTCGCTCACGGCGTGAAAACATACGTAGGCGGCAAAGAGGTCGTAATCGGCTCGCGGCACTTTTTAGAGGATGACGAGCAAATTTCATTTAGCAAGCACGAAGAAATCATAAAAAGCGAAGTAGACAGCGGACTCACGCTACTTTACGTAGGCTACGACAAAGAGCTCTTAGGCGTCATCGCCATGCGCGACACCATGCGAGAAAACGCCGCGCAGACGCTAGCAAAGCTACGAAAACTAGGCATAAAAGAGCTAATAATGCTAACGGGCGACGTGCAGTCTAAAGCCGATCAGGTAGCAAGCGAGCTAGGTATCGATAGAGTCTACGCAAACTGCCTACCTACCGATAAGGCAGGCATCATCGAGCAGCTAAAGGCCGAAGGTAAAAAAGTAGCCTTCGTAGGAGACGGCATCAACGACGCACCAAGCCTCACCAAAGCTCACGTAGGCATCAGTATGCAAAAGGGCGCGGATATCGCAAAAGCCACCGCCGACATCAGTCTACTAAAAGACGACATCGGCTCAGTCGCCGTTGCAAAAGACGTCGCAAATAAAACTATGAGGCTGATAAATACGAATTTTAACGCTACCGTCGGCATAAACTCGCTCATCCTAGCAGGCGCGACGTTTGGTCTCTTTAACCCTATCGCCACGGCCGTTTTACACAACGGTACGACGATCGGACTGCTGGCAAATTCGATGAAAGGCGTCAAGATAGGCGCGAAGTAAATTTGAAGGAATGACGGTTGATAGATAAAATTTTAAAATTTATGAACGACGAGATGTCGCTAGCCAACGACTTTTTATACGGCTATTTTTTGGTTATCGTGCTCGTTCTTACCGGTATTTATTTTAGCTATATTACTAGATTCGTGCAGTTTAGGATGTTTTTCGAGGCTTGCAAAGTCTTGGTCGAGAAAAAGGACAAATACAATAAGCACCACCTCACGCCCTTTCAGGCGCTTATGATCTCCACTGCCTCGCGCGTGGGCATCGGAAATATCGCCGGTATCTCTGCCGCTATCGTAGCGGGCGGCCCGGGCGCGCTATTTTGGATGTGTTTGATGGCATTTTTGGGCGCAGCTTCGGCATTTGCCGAGAGTACGCTAGCTCAAATTTACAAGACCAAAGACGTATTTGGCTTTAAAGGCGGCCCGGCATACTACATCAAAAACGGCCTAGGCATTAAATGGCTAGCTACGCTTTTTGCCGTTATCCTCGTCATCACCTACGCATACGGATTTAACGGCCTACAAAGCTACACCATGACCTCCGCCTTTCAAATTTACTACGACCAAAGCGCAAGCGCTACGAGCTTTAGCGATAGCGGCTTGCCCGTGGGTATCGGCCTTATCCTAACAGCATTTGCGGCGGTGATGTTTTTTAGCAAGAGCCATATCATCGGCAAGGTCAGCTCATACATCGTGCCTTTTATGGCGCTTGCTTACATCCTGCTAGCCTTTATCGCGATCTGCTTAAATTTTGACAAGCTACCGGCCGTCTTTGATATGATCATGAAAAGCGCCTTTGATTTTAAGGCGATATTCGGCGGATTTGCCGGTAGCGTGATCGTCTACGGTATCAAGCGCGGCCTGTTTTCAAACGAAGCGGGCATGGGTTCTGCGCCAAACGCGGCCGCCGCGGCTCACACGAGCCACCCCGTAAAGCAAGGACTCGTGCAAGCGATGGCGGTTTTTATAGATATGACGATCTGCGTGGCTTCTGGCATGATAGTGCTTTTCTCGCAGGCCTATATCACAAAGCAAACCGGCGCTAGCGGCGAAGTTTTAACCGCGCTTCCTTTGGTGCAGGCCGCGATGCGCGAGTACTACGGCGAGATAGGCCTTCACTTTACGACGCTTGCGGTGGTACTTTTTGCCATCACCTCGCTGATCGGCAACTACTACTACGCGCAGGCAAATATCAAATACCTTACCAAAAATCACAAAATCGCCCTAGCCTTTAAGATAACGGCGGTCGCGATGATATTCGTCGGAGCGCAGATGAATCTAACTATCGCTTGGAATATCGCCGATATCACGATGGCGGCGATGGCTACGATAAATATCGCTGCGATCTTTATGCTATCAAAAATCATGATAAAAGCCCTAAAAGACTACGAATCGCAAAGAAAAGCAGGGCTAAATCCGGAATTTGACCCTGAGAGCATAGGTATCGCAAACACAACTTGCTGGAGAAAAAAATGAACATAAACGGACAACTTTTAAATTTACAAACCCATAGAAAAGTCGCCAAAGTCGGTATGAGCGTCACTTTAGCGGCTGTTTGCGTTACGGCTTTAGGAATGCTCGGACGTAACAAGGGTGGCTTTAAAAAGTGGCACGTAGCCTCAGGCGTCGCGTTTATAGGTTTTTCGCTCTATCACGCGGGCCTCTACGAAAACGGCATTTTTAGAAATATGATCGTAAACGCAAACAAGAAAAACGCCGAGGCAAAAAGGCTAGCAAGCGATGATCAAGATAAGTGACGCAGAAATTTTAGCCTACATCGGCGAAGACCTGCCCTACTTTGATCTTACAACCTCGCTTCAAGGCATCCGTAAAAACGCCGTCTTAACCATACTGCCGCGCGAGGACGTGACGGTTAGCTGCGTAGACGTAGCGGCGGGTGTCGCGCGTTTGCTAGACTGCGAGGCGCAAATTTGCGTCCCAAACTCCGCCGTCGTAGCCGCAAAAGAGCCGATCGTAAAAATCAGCGGTAGCTACGATAATGTGCACAAAGCCTGGAAACTAGCTCAAATTTGCCTAGAATACGCCTGCAAGATTGCCACCTACGCAAGAGCGATGAATGAGACCGCCAAAAGCATAAATCCAAAATGCGAAATCCTAGCCACGCGCAAGAGCTTCCCATTTGCTAAGAAATTTTGCCTAAAAGCCGTGCTTGAGGGCGGCTGCGGCGTGCATAGGCTAAATTTGAGCGATAGCGTGCTGTTTTTTAAAAATCACATCAAGGCTTATGGCTCGTATGAGGAGTTTTTGGGTCAAATTTCAACCTTTAAAGCAAAAGCTCCCGAGCGCAAAATCGCCGTCGAATGCGAAAATTTAGACGACTGCGAAGCGCTTTTAAAGGCTGGCGCCGATGTCGTGCAGTGCGATAAATTTACACCAGAAGCAGTAAAGCAAGCAGTAGACTTGCGAGATAAAATCGCTCCAAACGCAGCCCTAGTCGCAAGCGGCGGGATAAATCTAAAAAACGTCCGAGAATTCGCTGCCACCGGCGCGGACGCACTCGTTACATCAGCTATGTACACGCAAGGCATGGCCGACATCACCGCGGTTTTAGAGATAGTATAATTTACAAATTTGACAGACTCTTTGGCGCGTCAAATTTGCACTTGAGTTTAACGTATAGCTATCTCAAGCTTTCTCATTTTCTATCCTTTCTAAAGAACTCAACTATCATTTTTTGATTACACTTTTCTATCGAGGTAGTTTCATTTTTATTGCATAGCCAAAACGAACCGCCGGATTCCGGACCCAAAGCGTTAGTTAAAGCTTGGATTAGCCAAGAGTGATAAGACTCGTAGATGTATGTATTGTCTGCTAGTATTTTGCTCGTATTTCTGTCTTTTATTAG